>DAIQBR010000133.1:6930-8813 GCA_036781105.1 Kiloniellaceae bacterium | reverse complement strand
CCTCGCCCTCGGCACGGCCGGAGTCATCACCGCCGTGAAGGCCCTGACGTGAGAAAAGGGGGCATGAGAAAAAGGGGCATGAGAAAAAGGGGCATGAGAAAAAGGGGCATGAGGAGCGACTCATGAAGGTGCCCTTCTTCATCCTCGTCGGCGTCATCGGCCTCTATGCGCTGTCCAAGGACCTGCCGAACCTCGACGCCGTGCTGGCGCTCTACCGCGCACCGCAGGACGACCAGGTCTCCGGCGCCGAGATCTTCCGCAAGTGCGCGATCTGCCACTCGCTGGTGCCCGGCGACCACCGCAGCGGTCCCTCGCTGCATTGTATCCTCGGCGCCCGCATCGCCGCGCAGCCGGGCTTCCGCTACTCCACCGCCATGCGCACGGCGCAGCTCAATTCCGCCTTCGGCCCCTACGAGCCGGAGGTCTGGACCCGCGAGACCCTCACCGCTTACGTGATGGACCCGGCGCTTACCTTCGGCAACACGCGCATGCCCTTTCCCGGCCTCTTGGCGACCGTGCCGGACGAGCAGGTCTTCGACGTCACCCTGGCCCTCATCGACCACCTGGAGCAGAGCTGCAGCGCCGATGCCCATGAACTCGTGGCACTGCAGCCGCAGCGTGCCGGCAGCAGCCGCGCGCTCTCCTGTATCACCATCGCGCGCCACGACTCCCACCCTGCCTGCCGGGAAATGGCCCAGAGCCTGCGCGCCGGCGACAACGCCGAGGATCCCAGCCTGCCGGCCCTCGCCTGCATCCCGCCCGGCCGCCTCGCCTGCAGCGGCAGCTTGGCGGAGGAATGACACAGACCCCCTCTGGCGTCCAAGTCGCATCAGTCTCCGGCAGCCACGGTCCTCGTCCTTCGAGACGGCGCTCACGCGCCTCCTCAGGATGAGGACCTTATTCAAACTCAAGCCTCATCCTGAGGAGGGCTGCGAAGCAGCCCGTCTCGAAGGACGAGGCGTCCAGCAGCGCCGCCCTTGACAAAACTATAATCCTAGTTATATAGTCCAATCATGACCCGGAACGCCACCATCGCCCGCGCCCTGGCCGCCCTCGGCCACGAGGCGCGCCTCGCCATCTACCGCCTGCTGGTGCGCGCGGGGGCGGAGGGGTTGAACGTGAGCGAGATCGCCGCCCATCTCGACATGCCGGCCTCGACCCTGGCCCACCACCTCTCCACCCTGGTGGGGGCCGGCCTGGTGATCCAGGAACGTCACGGCCGCGAGGTGGTGAACCGCGCCGACTACGACGCCATGAACCGCACCGTCGGTTTCCTCACCGACCAGTGCTGCAGCGGCGTTGGCCGTTCCAAGGAGGATGCGGCATGACAGCGGCCACGGCTTTTCTTTGCGCCGACACAACTAGAAATCTAGAGGTATCGCGATGACCGAACTCGCCCTGCGCGCCCGCAGCTTCGGCCTCGAGGCCGCTCGTTTCGCCTGGAAGGACGCCCGCGTCTGGCTCGCCTCGGCGCTCCTCTTTGCGCTGCTTTTCGCCGTCGACCCGGCCCAGGGCGTCGCCAGCCTCGGCTTCACCCTCGACGCCCTCTTGGAGACCGCGCCCTACCTGCTGCTCTCCATTGGCATCGCCGCCTATGCCGGCGCCAGCGGGGCGGACAACCTCATCGCCCGCGCCTTCACCGGCTCGCCCCTCCTCATGATCGTGCTGGCCGCGCTGGCCGGCGGGCTCTCGCCGTTCTGTTCCTGCGGCGTCATTCCGCTCATCGCCGCGCTGCTCGCCATGGGCGTGCCGCTCTCCGCGGTCATGGCCTTCTGGCTCGCCTCGCCGGTCATGGACCCCTCGATGTTCATCCTCACCGCCGGGGTGCTGGGCAGCGGCTTCGCCATCGCCAAGACCGCCGCCGCGGTCGGCCTCGGCCTCTT
>DAIQBR010000133.1:3894-6887 GCA_036781105.1 Kiloniellaceae bacterium | reverse complement strand
ACTTACCGATGCCCTGCGCGAGGGCGTCGGCAACGGCGGCTGCGGCGGCGCCAAGGTGCGCAGCGCGAAGCCGGTGGTCTGGCGCTTCTGGCAAGAGGACGCCCGCGTCGCCAAGTTCGCGCGCGAGGCCTGGAAGACGACGCTCTTCCTCGGCCAGTGGCTGACCCTCGCCTTCGCCATCGAGAGCCTCATGCTGGCCTTCGTGCCGGCCGAGTGGATCGCCGGCGTGCTGGGCGGCGAGGGCCTGCTGCCCATCGCCACCGCCACCCTGGTCGGCGTGCCGGCCTACCTGAACGGCTATGCCGCGCTGCCGGTGGTCGCCGGCCTCATCGGCCAGGGCATGGCGCCCGGCGCCGGCCTCGCCTTCCTGGTCGCCGGCGGCGTCACCTCGCTGCCCGCCGCCATCGCCGTCTTCGCCCTGGTCAAGCAGCGCGTCTTCCTGCTCTACCTCGCCCTGGCCCTCAGCGGCTCCTTCATGGCCGGCCTCATCTTCCAGGCCTTTCTCGCCGCGGCCTGAAGGCACTCTCGGGCAAAAAAACGGAGGTGTGCGCGGGCCCCGTCCCTGCGCGCCGGGAATTGACCCCCGCATGGGGGGCAGCATGAGAGCCGGCGCACAGGGACGCGAATGGCGGGGCCGTGATGCACACCTCCGCCGAGTGGACAGGGGGCGTCGGGGCGCTCAGGCCCCGCGCCGCTGTGATCCGAAGGGCAGGGACGCGGGCCCGCGCCGCTGCGACACCAGGGGCGCGCCGAAGGGCGCGCGCGAGCGCCGCCGGCGCAGGCCAACGACCCATTCCCCCACCGCGAGCGCGATGCCCACCAATGGCGCGAATGGGTGGCGGCGGTATTCCTCCTCGAATTTCGGATGGTCGCGGTAATGCATGGCATGCTCCTCTCGCAGGGTCTCTTGAGCAGGGGCTTGTGATGCGGGCAAGGGCATCGTGGTAGCACGCTGCCACCATTGGGCGCGTGGAGTTGCGGTGGAGTTCTGGTAAAGTCCGCCCGACGCGCATCCGCACAGGTGTGCCAAGCGATTGGACAGAGCCGATGAAAAGGTCGGTGAGGACGTCGGCGCAGGCGCGCTACAGGCTCGACCTCGGGGACGAGAGACTCTGGGACGGCAAACGCCCTGTCCATCTGACCGACAAGACGTTCCGCCTGCTGCGCTTCTTCGTGCAGAATCCGAACCGCCTGCTGACCAAGCAGGAGATCACCGCCACGCTGTGGCGCGATCTGCATGTCTCCGACGGCCTCGTGAAGGAATACGTCCACGATCTGCGCGCGGCCCTGGACGACGATCCGCGGCGCCCGCGCTTCATCGAAACCGTCCGCGGCCGGGGCTATCGCTATCTGGGTGGCATCGCCTGCCTGCCTGCCGCCGCGCCCGCCGCCGTGCCGGCGGCGGCTGCCCCGGCGATGCCGGCGGCGGCGCGCAACGGTCCGCCGCGCGTCGCGGTGCTGCCCTGGGAGCACCATGGCGGGGTCGGGACCCTGGAACTCTTCGGCCGCGGCTTCAGCGCGGAGCTCACCAGCGTCCTGGCGAAGAACCGCGACCTGGCGGTGATCGCCCGGTCGTCGACCGCCACCCTGGAGGGGGAGGCGGCGAAGATCGCGCGGGCGCGCCAGCAGCTGCGCGCAGACTACGTCATAGAGGGCGAAGTGTTTCCCCAGGACGACGGCCTGCGCTTCACGCTCAGCGCGGTGAACGCCTACAGCGAGTCCATCGTCTGGTCCGACAGCTTCTCGATCCAGAACGACCGGCTCTCCGGCTTCGACCAGAATCTTGTGCCGCGCGTCGCGCTGGCCATCGGCGCGCACTCGGGCCCGCTGATGCGCGACATGATCGCCGCCGCGCAGCGCCGCATGCCCGCCCGCCTCACGGCCTTCGAGCACTACCTGCTGGCGCAGGAGGCCTACCTGCCGCATGAACATGACGGCATTCAGCGGGCTTACGACCTGCTCTCGACGGCCCTGAAAATGGACCCGCGCCACTCCCAGTCCTGGCTGCTGATGACTTACATACTGGAATTCCTGCGCGACGCGGCGCCGCAGGACGAGGTGCAGCCCTTCAACGATCAGCGTAACGAGGCGATCGCCAAGGCGGCCGCCCTCGACCCCCTCGACGGCCGCGTGCTCATCGAGCATGCCGACCTGCTGTACGACACCGGCGATGCGGAGGCCTCGGCGCGCGGCTATGCCAGGGCCTTCGACATGAACCGCGGCGCGGCGGATGTGCTCACCATCGTGGCCAAGTATCTCGCCGGGGTAACCGAAGCCGGCGACGACGCGCGCCAGGCCCTGAAGGTCGCCCGCGACCTCAACCCTGTCGGCGACGCCCTGCTGGCGATGAACGAGCTGCGCACTTACTACATGCTGCGCGACTACGATGCCGCCCTCGCGGCGGCGGAAGACTGCCCGGATTCCGCGATCGCCGCGATCTTCCTCGCGCTCACCTGTGCGGAGCAGGGGCAGCACGATCGGGCGCGGCAGATCGTGCAGCAGGAATGCCGGGAGCGCCCGAACTTCTCGGCCGAACGCTTCCTCGGCAGCCACCATTACATCCGCGCCCCGGCCATGAAGGCGCGCATCGCGCAGACCCTCGAGGTGCTGGAGACCTACATCGAGGAGGCCTGACCGCCGGCCTCAGACGGCCCGGGCCCTGCCACGCCAGCACGTCGGCGGCGCGGTGGCCGTCTTCCCGCTCCCTCTCACGTCATTGCCGGGCCGTACACTTGACCCGGCAATCCATTGCGAGCTGTGCAGCGACCTTGCGATCGGATGAATGGACCCGCGGATCAAGTCCGCGGGTGACAATGATATAGGGCGGCCAGCTACACGCGCGGCCACCCGCGATCTCAGCGGCGCTCGGGCCGCACCTTGTGCCGGCGGCTCATAGCGCCGGTCAGCCATTCGGCGACCTGCAGGGCGGGCAGCACCTGCGGCGCGAAGCCGAAGGGCAGAATGGGCTGCGCCCGGTAGCGGGGATTGCGTTC
>DAIQBR010000133.1:1995-3837 GCA_036781105.1 Kiloniellaceae bacterium | reverse complement strand
GTTCCATGGGAATCTCCAGAAGCTTGCGTGTCGCGGCTGTTGTTGCGGCAGTTGCTAGGGCGCGAGGCGGCGCGGCCGCGCGGCGCTGTGCAGCGCCTGCGGCTTTTTCCCGCTGACGCCTTTCATCCACCTGCCGGCCGTCAGGGCCAGGCGGACCAGCGGCGCGAAGTCGTGGCGCGGGTAGACCTCTTCGAACTTGGGCACGGCGGCGGGGTGCCGGGGATCGGTTTCCATGCATGCCTCCTAAGGGGGTAGGGCAAAGGCAAAAGGCACCGAACGGTCGGGACGGCAGCGCGGCGGCGCCGCGCGGTAACATCCCGGGCTACTCTTCGCTTCTCGGTTAGGGACGTCGCGCGGCTTCAGGCGCTCTGCCTGGCATTCCGGCTCTTCACGACGGCGGCGACTGACTGAATCCTAGCGCGCGGCGTCACGCTGCGCGCGGGGACAAAGGGGCGGGGTTCCGACTCTTCAGGGGGAGGCGCGGCACTTTCGGCTCGCAGCGACAGCAGCCGGCGGTTTCACGGCATCTGCCGCCTTTGACGCGAATGCATCTCGAATGGCGCCAAAGCTTCACGGATTTCTAAGGCTGCCCTGTCACGCTGGCCGCAGTGCGGACGCAGATCGGAGCGGGATATGCTGATCGATCTCTACTATTTCGGTGAAGACGAACGCGGCGCCGCCGCCATCGAATACGGCCTCATCGCCTCGCTGGTATCGGTCGCCGTGATTATTGCGCTGAACCTCGCCGGCGAGTCCCTGCGCGACCTCTTCACCCTGGTCGCCAACGCCGTCTGGGCAGGCAGCTGACCTCAACTGTCATCCCGTCAGCAGGGCGCCGCCTACTCGCAAGCGGATGGACGCCTCGTCCTTCGAGACGGCGCTGGCGCGCCTCCTCAGGATGAGGCTTGAGTTTGAGACAGTGAGTTGCTTTCTGCTCCACCAAAAATAAGTTCCTCATGCTGAGGAGCCTCGCGCAGCGAGGCGTCTCGAAGCACGAGGACCGTGGTGCCGCCGGAAGGCCGACAGCCGCGTCCGCGCGAAGTCTGTCTGAGCGCCCCTAATTCCGCCCCGACAGCAATCCCCTTGCGATCACCTGCGCCTGGATCTCCGCTGCGCCTTCGAAGATGTTGAGGATGCGCGCGTCGCAGAGCACGCGGGAGATCTTGTATTCCTCGGCATAGCCGTTGCCGCCGTGCACCTGCAGGGCGTTGTCGGCGTTGGCCCAGGCGACGCGGGCGCCCAGCAGCTTGGCCATGCCGGCCTCGATGTCGCAGCGCCGCTCGCTGTCCTTCTCGCGCGCGGCGAAGTAGGTGAGCTGGCGTGCCACCATGGTCTCCACCGCCATCCAGGCGAGCTTGCCGGCGACGCGCGGGAATTCCACGATGGCCTTGCCGAACTGCTTCCTCTCCTGCGCGTATTCCAAACCTAATTCCAGGGCGCACTGCGCCACGCCGACGGCGCGCGCCGCGGTCTGGATGCGCGCCGATTCGAAGGTCGCCATGAGCTGCTTGAAGCCCTGGCCCTCGACGCCGCCCAAGAGGTTCTCCGCCTTCACCGCGAAGCCGTCGAAGCCCAGCTCGTATTCCTTCATGCCGCGGTAGCCCAGCACCTTGATCTCGCCGCCGGTCATGCCGGGCGCCGGGAAGGGATCGGCCTCATTGCCGCGCGGCTTTTCCGCCAGGAACATGGAGAGCCCGCGGTAGCCGGCTTCGTCGTTGTCCGTGCGCGCCAAGAGCGTCATCAGGTCGCTGCGCGCCGCGTGGGTGATCCAGGTCTTGTTGCCGGTCACCTTGTAAGTCTCGCCGTCGCGCACCGCGCGGGTGCGCAGGCTGCCGAGATCGC
>DAIQBR010000133.1:1008-1930 GCA_036781105.1 Kiloniellaceae bacterium | reverse complement strand
CGCCCGAGGCGATCGCCGGCAGCCACTTCTGCTGCTGCGCCGGCGTGCCGCCCAGGCGGATCAGTTCCGCCGCGATCTCCGAGCGCGTGCCCAGCGAGCCGAGCCCGATGTAGCCGCGCGACAGTTCTTCCGTCACCACGCACATGGCGAGCTTGCCGAGCCCCGAGCCGCCGAAGTCCTCCGGCACCGTCAGGCCGAAGACGCCGAGCCCCGCCAGCTGCTCCACCACCTCCAGCGGGATCAGCTCGTCCTTCAGGTGCCACTGGTGGGCGTCTTCCTTGTGATCCTCGGCGACCTTGCGGAACTGGTCACGGATCATCTCCAGCATCTCGTCGGCCAGGCCCGCCTCGCCGAAGCGCCCCTCGGCCAGGTGGCCCGCGATGGCCATGCGCGCGGCGTTGCCGTTGCCGCTTGCCGTCAGAGTCTTCACCGCCGGCGTCAGCAGCGCCGCGACATCGTCGTCGCTGAGGCCGAGATCGTTCGGGCGCAGCACCTCGACCTGGCTCAGCGCGATGCCGCCCGCCATCTGGTTCAGGTACTCGCCGTAGGCCGCCTGCAGCATCAATTGTTCCAGCTCGCCGAACTGCCCCGCCGCCTCCAGGCGCTCGGCCCAGTGCAGCATCTCGCGCAGCGCCGCGACGTAGGTCGCCAGCCAGGCGTAGCCGTGCGCCGCTCCAGCAGCCCCGCGTCAACCTTGCCGCCGGGCGCGACCGACTGCGCCACCGCGCGCCGCGCCGCCGCGCCGAAGCTCTCGGCGGCGGTGAGCGCTTCCGCGCAGAGCGGCAGCAGGTCGGGCAGCAGAATGTCGTCGCGCATGGCGGGGGCGGCTAGGGACATGGGAATGAGGCTCTCGTCTTAACGCAATCGGGGCGCGGACTCTACGCCCAGGCCCATTCCAGCGGCGGCGGCGGGTCGCCGGCGG
>DAIQBR010000133.1:0-891 GCA_036781105.1 Kiloniellaceae bacterium | reverse complement strand
GACCGCCAGCTCGACCGCCGGCGTTTCCGCGGCCAGCACGGCGATCTGCTCGCTGGTCAGGCGTCCCTTCAGGTGGCTGCCGGGCAGCACGCGCAGGCCGCCGTCGGCCGGGCCGATGAGGTCCAGGTGCCAGCGCAGGACCAGCATGTGTTCGAGGAATTCCGCTGGCGCCTCGCAGTGCGTCACGCCGGCCTTCACCGTCCAATGGGTGACGGCGGCGCGGTCGTCGCGCGCCTTCACCGCCAGGCTCCGCTCCTGGTGCCAGGGCACCAGCCAGTTGGCGCGCTCGGTCTTGTCGAAGGCGATGGCGCGCACCGCCTTGGCGCCGGGTCCGACCACCTCGGCGACGAGGTCGCGCACCGCCGGCTGCGCCAGCAGCTGGGCGATCAGCGGGTGGTCCGGCGCGACGCGCGCGGACTCGTCGTGGGTCGCCCGCATCGCATCGAAGTCGGCGACGGCGCGGGCCAGGTCGACCCCGGAGCCGTCGAGCAGCGCGTAGCCGCGCCGCGCCAGGCTCTCCGCCGTATCGCCGGGCGATGCCGCCAGCAGGGGCAGGGCCATGATGCTTGTCTCCCCGCCCTCAGTCTTCCGCCGCGGCGTCTTCCAGGGTGCGCAGCCCCGGCCGCTTCGCCTGCACCAGCACTGCCATGTTTCCCGGCCGGTGCTGGTTCTTCATCATCTTGGTGTGGGCGCGCGGGATGTCGCGCCAGGGGAAGACTTCCGACATGCAGGGGTCGATGCGCCGCTCCACCATCAGGTTGTTGGCCTGGCTGGCCTGCATCAGGTTGGCGAAGTGGCTGCCCTGGATGCGCTTCTGGCGCATCCACACGAAGCGCGCGTCGAAGGTGATGTTGTAGCCGGTGGTGCCGGCGCAGAAGACGACCATGCCGC
>DAIQBR010000132.1:0-8820 GCA_036781105.1 Kiloniellaceae bacterium | reverse complement strand
AAGAACCACGCGGAAACGCTGATCCACACCACCGAGAAGACCATCGAGGAAGCCGGCGACAAGGTGCCGGCGGCCGATAAGACCGCCGCCGAGGAGGCCATCGCGGCCCTCAAGACGGCGGCCGAGGGCGACGACGTCGAGGACATCCAGGCCAAGATGCAGGCCCTGCAGGACGTCTCGATGAAGATCGGCCAGGCGCTCTATCAGCAGGGCGAGGCCGGCGACGGCGACGGCGCGGACGGTTCTGCGAGCGGCGCTTCGGAGGAAGCTGCCTCCGAAGGCAAGTCCGATGAGGGCGTGGTCGACGCCGACTTCGAAGAGGTCGACGACGACAAGAAGGGTCGTCAGGCCTAGAGGCCGACAGGATGACGGGTGAGGCCGGACAGTGGCGCGGAACTGCAGCCTGCAGCCGCCGCGCGTCCGGCCTTTTCCCATCTTGTCCCTTTTTGGGCCATCTCTTGAGCAACCGACTTTGCTGACGGAGCCGTGGGGGCAGCAGGCGAAGCCGTGAAAGATTACTACGAAACTCTGGGCGTCGGGCGCGACGCCGACGCGGCCGCACTGAAAGCGGCCTACCGCAAGCTCGCCATGAAATATCACCCGGACCGCAATCCGGGCGATGGCGACGCGGAAACGCGCTTCAAGGAAATCAACGAAGCCTACGAAATCCTCAAGGACGACCAGAAGCGGGCGGCCTACGACCGCTTCGGCCACGAGGCCTTCACCAACGGCGGCGCGCCGGGCAACGGTGGCTTCGGCGGCTTCAGCGGATTTTCCGGCGGCGGCTTCGCCGACATCTTCGACGAGATGTTCGGCGACCTCATGGGCGGCCGTCGCGGCGGCCAGGCCGCGCGCGGCAGCGACCTGCGCTACAACATGGAAATCACCCTGGAAGACGCCTTCCACGGCAAGACCGCGCAGATCCGCGTGCCCAGCACGGTGAGCTGCGAGGACTGCAAGGGCACGGGCGCGGCCGGCGGCGCCCAGCCGGTGAACTGCCAAAGCTGCCAGGGCCGCGGCCGCGTGCGCGCCCAGCAGGGCTTCTTCACCATCGAGCGCACCTGCCCCTCCTGCCACGGCGCCGGCCAGGTCATCGACAAGCCCTGCCGCTCCTGCGAGGGCGCCGGGCGCGTGCACAAGGAAAAATCGCTGCAGGTGAACATCCCCGCCGGCGTCGAGGACGGCACCCGCATCCGCCTTGCCGGCGAAGGCGAGGCCGGACTGCGCGGCGCGCCGCCGGGCGATCTCTACATCTTTCTTTCGGTCGCACCGCACCGCCTGTTCCAGCGCGACGGCGCCAACATCTACTGCCGCGTGCCGCTGCCGATGACCACGGCGGCGCTGGGCGGCTCGGTCGAGGTGCCGACCATCGCCGGCGGCCGCGCCAAGATCACCGTGCCCGCGGGCACGCAATCGAACCAGCAGTTCCGCCTCAAGGGCAAGGGCATGCCGGTGCTGCGCTCCAAGGCGATCGGTGACATGTACGTCGAGGTCTCCATCGAGACGCCGGTGAACCTCACCAAGAAGCAGAAAGAACTGCTGCGCGAGTTCGACAGTGCCGGTGAAGGCCGCGACACCTCGCCGGAATCCTCCGGCTTCTTCGCCCGCGTGAAGGAATTCTGGGAAGACCTGACGGACTAGGGTGCTTCCCAACAGCCTCTGGTCAGCGCGCTTGCAGATTTTCCAGGTAATGCGTCAGCAGCAGGACGCGCAGGTGGCTCGGCAGGTAGCCGGGCTTGCCTTCGTCGGCTTTCAGGCGCGCGGCGTAGGCGGGCATCTGGAAGGTGTCGTGGCCCGGCACGGATACTTCGCCGGCGATGATCTCGTAGACGCGCCAGAAGGGGAAGCCATCGTCACGCGCAGCGATCGCCGTCAGATCGGAGGGCGGTTTCACGAGCTTCGATGCCAGCTCCCCGTCGCCCTTGCCCGCCGCGCCGTGACAGGCGGCACAGTACTGCGCGTAGTCGTCGGCGGCCTCGGCGACGACCTTTTCCTGAAGCGGGGATTGCTGCGCGACGGCCGTTGACGCCGGCGCCAGCAGCAGGGCTGCGAACAGCGCGGCGGCGCTGCGCGGGTTCCATCGCTGGTTCATGGCGCGGCTTTGCCTCCCCGTCCGTTTCGACACGACAGCGCGTCTGCCCGATGATAGCTGCCGCCGCGCCGCGCCGGCCATGATCCGAAAGTCGCATGCGCCGGACCGCCCTTGTTCTCCGGCTATCCCTGTTCCGGCAGGTAGGCGTCCGACCACTTCAGTGTTGCATTGAAGGAAATGCTGACCCGCTTCTCGTCGGAGAGGTTGGGGTGCACGAAGTGCAGCAGGAAGGCCGGCCACAGCAGGATATCGCCGGCCTCGGGCCGATGCGTGAACTCGGCCTCGATCTGTCTGTCGCCGCGGATCGCCGTCATGTTGGCGAAGCCGCGTGGGTCGTAGAAGGAGATTGCGCCGGGCCGCACGTCCGGGCGGTTGTCTTTCAAATTCTGCTCCGCCTTTGGCACCGCGACGTAGTAGGTACCGCTCAGGTAGGCGTGCGGGTGGTTGTGCGGATCGTGGTAGTCGCCGCGCCGGTTCACGTTGGCCCAGCCCTGCAGGCTCCAGTCCACCTGGTAGTCGAGGCCGGCGTGCTTCAGGTAGTCGATCACCGTGCGGTTGATGCAGTCGCGCAGCCAGGCGACGGCCGGGTTCTCCACCGTCAGCAGGTTGCCCGAGCGGTAGTCGGTGGTGAAATCCTGCCGGCCCGCTTCCATGTCGAGGATCAATCGCTGCAGCTCGGCGTTGGCGGCGTCGTGGCCGGGCAGGCGGCGGCGCAGGATCGTCGTCGGCCACAGCTCGGCGAAACCGTTCTTGTCGAAGCCGGGGCTGGGCATGGCGGGTGAGTCTCCTTTGGGGCCGCGCCGAGCAAGCCAGAGCCCTCCCCCAGCGTCAAGAGCCCGACCGTTTCCGTGGCGTCGCCACCGTGCTAAACCGGCGGCCGGGCAACGAAAGCAGCAGTGGAGAGCGAGATGACCCCCTACCGCGTGGCCGTCGTCGGCTGTGCCGGCCGCATGGGCCGCATGAACCTGGCCACCATCCAGGCCACCGAAGGCTGCGTCATCGCCGGCGGCACCGACCAGCCGGGCAGCCCCGCCATCGGCCGGGATATCGGCAGCCTGATCGGCGCCGGCGAGCTGGGGGTCACCGTGGGCGACGACCCGGTCGAGCTCTTCGCCAAGGCCGATGCCGTCATCGACTTCACCCTGCCGGCGGCGACCCGCCGCCATGCCGAGCTGGCCGCCCAGGCCGAGCTGGTCTACGTGGTCGGCACCACCGGCCTCACGGCGGAGGATCAGGCCGTCATCGACAAGGCGGCGATCCAGACCGTCGTCGTCCAGGCCGCCAACATGAGCCTCGGCGTGAACCTGCTGCAGCTCATTACCGAGCAGGTGGCCCGCGCGCTGGATGCCGACTACGACATCGAGATCGTCGAGATGCACCACCGCCACAAGGTCGACGCCCCCTCCGGCACCGCCTACATGCTGGGCGAGGCGGCGGCGCGCGGGCGCAACGTGGCGCTGAAGGACGTGGCGCGCACCGCGCGCGAGGGCCAGGTCGGCGCCCGGCCGCGCGGCGAGATCGGCTTCGCCACCCTGCGCGGCGGCGACGTCGCCGGCGAGCACTCGGTGATCTTCGCCACCGAGGGCGAGCAGATCGTGCTGACCCACAAGGCGACCAGCCGCGAGGTCTTCGCCAAGGGCGCGGTGAAGGCGGCGCTCTGGGGCCGCGGCCGGCCCGCCGGGCTCTACGCCATGCGCGACGTGCTGGGACTCAACGACTAGCGGTTACGCCGGGCGGCAGGGCTGCGCCGCGCGGGTGAGGGCGGCGCGCAGGGCCTCGGCCAGTTCGCGGCGTTCCTGGCGGGTGAGGAAGCTGCCGACGGTGAGGCTGCGGCCGTGCGAGCGCAGGATCAGCGGGCAGTCGGCGACGCTTTCCGGGGGGCTGTCGGGGCTCTGCCGCACCCCCGGCGGGGCGTCGCAGACCACCTGCAGCCAGCTCGGCTGGAATTCCCAGGACTTCTCGCGCCCGCTCGGCCAGATCTTGCTGACGGTCAGCTTGTCGCGGGTCAGGTGCAGGCGCTCCACCATGCGGCCGCTGCGGTAGTTGGCCTTGAAGGCCAGGTAGATCAGCAGCACGTCGGCGCCCAGGAAGCCGACCACCGGCCAGGCCCCGGCCAGGAAGAAGGCCAGGCCCGCGGCGAAGGAGATCGCGCCGACCCCCAGCATCAGCAGCAGGAAGCCGCGCGGCGAGAGGCTGCGGTGCGGCGTCAGCTCGGCGTCGAAGAGGGCGGCTGCGGCCTCCGGTTCGCGGCCCGGTGGTGGGGAGTTGTCCATCCCTTGAATATAGGCGCGGGACGGCCCGGCTTCAAAGTCCGCCGCGATCCCTTCCCTTCGCGACCTGAGCGGCTAAACTCCCTCTCAACCAAAAGAGAGATCATGAAAAAAGCCGACATCGCCACCTTCTTCGACCGCCTCGCCGCGGCCCTGCCGGAGCCCAAGGGCGAGCTGGAGTACGTCAATTCCTACACCCTGCTGGTCGCCGTGGTGCTCTCGGCGCAGGCCACCGACGTCGGCGTGAACAAGGCCACGCGCGCGCTGTTCCGGCAGGTGACGACGCCCGAACAGATGCTGGAGCTGGGCGAAGCCGGTCTCAAGCAGCACATCAAGACCATCGGCCTGTTCAACGCCAAGGCCAAGAACGTCATCGCGCTGTCGCAGATGCTGATCGCCGAGCACGGCGGCCAGGTGCCGCGCGACCGCGAGGCGCTGGAAAAGCTGCCGGGCGTGGGCCGCAAAACCGCCAACGTGGTCCTCAACATCGCCTTCGGCGAGCCGACCATCGCCGTCGACACCCACATCTTCCGGGTCGGCAACCGCACCGGCCTGGCGCCCGGCAAGACGGTCCTGGCGGTCGAGCAGAAGCTGGAGAAGGTCGTCCCGGCCGATCGCAAGCTGCACGCCCACCACTGGCTCATCCTGCACGGCCGCTACGTCTGCAAGGCGCGCAAGCCGGACTGCTTCGCCTGCGTGGTGCGCGACCTCTGCGCCTTCAAGGGCAAGACGACCCTGGAAGGGGTGCCGAAGAAGCCGGCGAAGAAGAAGGTGCCCGTGAAAAAGAAAGCGGCGAAGAAGCCTGCGCCGAAGCGGCCGGCAAAAGCGAAGAAAGCGGCGGTTCGGAAGAGCTAGCTGACCGGTGCAGCCTGGCGCGCGCGCAGCAGCTGGTTGAGGCAGGGCCGCGGCGCCTGGAGGGCGGCCTGGGCGTCGCGCGCTTCCAGGTAGGAGACGGCGTAGTCCTGGCCGCGGGCGTAGAGCACCACGTCGAAGACGCAGGTCCCGGCGAGGTACTGCCAGATCTCGGCCGGCGCCTCGCGGCGGATCAGGTCGGGGTTGCCGAGCAGGGCATTCACGCCGCTGCGGTCCAGGCCCATGAGCTGCGCCGGATCGTCGTTGATCGGCGGCAATGCAGACACTTGAGGGGCGGCCACCTTGGGGGCCGCTGCCGGCGCGGGGTCCGGGGCCGTCACCTGGGGTGCCGCGGCGACCGGCGGCTCGTTGCGGGCGGTCTGGCAGGCGGCCAGCGCCAGGCCGGCGAACAGCAGGCAGCAGGTCGAACGCAGGGCCCCCATGATCCGTACCCCTTGCCTCAGCCGATCTGGCTCTTGCCGGGGCCGCCGGCGGCCTTGCCGGCCGCAGCGTCGGCGGGGTCGTTGTCGTGGGCCAGCTTGGGCCCCTCGCCGCGGGCGCGCCGCAGCGCCGCCTCGTCCAGCTTGTCGATGTCGCCGCGCAGCAGCGCGCCGCGCGAAAGTTCCATGTCGGCGTAGCGGATCTTGCCGCTGACGCGGCCGGTCGGCTGCACCACCAGCAGGCCGGTCACCGTCAGGTCGCCCTCGAAGGTGCCGCTGATCTCGCAGTCCACCACCAGGGCGTTGCCCTTGAACAGGCCGGGCTCGCTGATTTCCAGGCTGTGGCTGTCGCGCAGGTCGGCCTCGACCCTGCCCTCGACCACCAGCTTTTCGCAGGTCTTGATCTCGCCGGAGAGGCAGATCTCGCGGCCCACCACCAGCTTGCGGCCCTCCACCGAGGAGGCGGTGCGGCCTTCGGCGCGCCGCGGCAGGCTCTTGGCGGCGGCGCCGCCGGCCGCGCCCTTGGCCGCGGGCAGGGACCCCTGGCGGGCCAGGTTTTCCGCGCTGTCCGGCAGGCCGCCGCCGCCGGCCGGGGCCGCGCCAGACCCCTCGGGCAGCTGCGGCGCGGAAGGCTCACCGGTGGTGCGCGGACCTTTCTTCTTGCCAAACATGGGGTGTCATCCTTTCCGCTCGCCCGGCCGCCGGTTTCCCCGACTGCCGGTATTCTTATTTGCCGCCCCCCTGGCTACCCCGGCCATCCTTGGGGGGGTCATCCTGGCCCGGCGAAGAACCTCAGTCTAGGGCGCAACCCTTACGATAAGGTTGGTTTCGTTAAAATTACGAAGCCCGGCGCCGCAGATCCTCGAAGGTGTGCAGCATGAAGGCGGTCGCGATGATCGGGGTCACCAGGTTCACCAGCGGGATGGTCAGAAGGAAGGTGATGACCGCCCCGGCCAGGATCACCCGCCCGCGTGAATCGCGCCGCAACCGCTTGGCCGCCGCGGGCTCGAGGCGCCGCACGGCAACCATCTCGAAGTACTCCCGCCCCAGCAGGTAGCCGTTCAGAAGGTAGAACAGCAGCAGGTTCAGGGGCGGTATCCAGATCAGCACCAAGTAGAGCGGCAGGACGAGTAAATTAAGAATTAACGTTACTGCGACGAATATGAGGTTGCCGAAGAGGGCTTCGGCAAGCGGCTGCTGGCGCGCTGGCGGCAGTTCGGGGTAGTAGCGCCGCTCCACCGCCTCGGCGATGTCGTCCAGCAGCATCGCCATGATCGAGACCATGACCGCCGGAAACAGGAAAAACGAGGCGACGGCGATGGCGCCGATGGCGGCGATGTCGACCAGCCATTCCAGGACGCCGACCCAGAAGCCCTCGCCGGCCCAGTCGCGCAGCCAGGCGACCAGCCATTCCCCGGCCCAGTCCAGGGCGAACCACGAGGCCAGCCAGACCACCACGAAGGTGACGGCGGAGAACAGCAGCGAGCGGTTGAAGACGCGCCGGAAGGCCGGATCGAAGGACTGGCTGAAGGCGCGGGACAGGGCTTTGAACATGATCAGGGGTATTTAGCGTGCCGGTGGAGAGCCTACAAGGCCGCTCGGGGCAGGGTTTGACGGGGCGGCAAGCGTCGGGCTTGCCGCGGCGCCCGCTGATCGTTAAAAGGAGCCGCGTCGCCCTGTCCCCAAAAGGAATGGGGGGCCGCGCCGCGCCTTATGCGCGGGCGCAGCAATGCCGGGCAAGGCAGGGCGGACGGCGCGGGCCACAAGAATCGGCCCCCCTCCGCGGGATTGAGCCCCCGGCGCGACGGCTTTCCGAGACAAGACAGCACTTTACGACTGACGGAATCCTATGACTGCACAGACCCTCGATGTCGTCTGCATCGGCAATGCCCTGGTGGACGTTCTGGCCAAGGCGGACGACGCCTTCCTGGCAACCCATGGCATCCCCAAGGGCAGCATGACCCTGATCGACGAGCCGCGGGCGGTGGAGATCTACGGCGCCATGGGGCCGGCGGTCGAGGTTTCCGGCGGTTCGGCGGGCAACACGGCGACCGGCGTCGCCTCGCTGGGCGGCCGCGCCGCCTTCCTCGGCAAGGTGCGCGACGACCAGCTGGGCGCCATCTTCACCCATGACATCCGCGCCGCCGGGGTCGCCTTCGACGTCGCCCACGCGACCCGCGGCCCGGCGACCGGCCGCTCGATGATCCTGGTGACGCCCGATGCGCACCGCTCCATGAACACCTTCCTCGGCGCCGCCGTGGACTTCGGCCCCGACGACGTGATCGAGGCCCAGGTAAAGGCGGCCGCGGTTACCTATATGGAAGGCTACCTCTGGGACTCGCCGACCGCCAAGGCCGCCTTCCTGAAGGCTGCGCGCCTGGCCCACGGCGCCGGGCGCAAGATCTCGCTTACCCTTTCCGACCCCTTCCTCGTCAACCGCTACAAGGACGAGCTGAAGGACTTCATGGAAAGGCACGTCGACATCGTCTTCGCCAACGAAGAGGAGGTCTGCAGCCTCTACGACGCCGACAGCTTCGACGCCGCCCTGCAGGCGGTGCGCGCCCACTGCGAGGTGGCGGCGCTGACCCGCAGCGAAAAGGGCGCGGTCATCGTCGCCGGCGAGGAAGTGCACGTGGTCGACGCCGCCCCGGTCGACGAAGTCGTGGATACCACGGGCGCGGGCGATCTCTTCGCCGCCGGCTTCCTGCACGGCTTCACCCAGGGCTACGGCCTTTACGACAGCGGGCGCCTCGGCGCCCTTGCCGCCGCCGAAGTGATTTCCCACGTCGGCGCGCGCCCGGAACGCAAACTCGCCGAGCTGGCTGCTGCCGAGCTCGGCCTGGCACAGGCCAAGCGGGCCTGACGCCGCACACACTCTATCGAAAGCCAAGACAAGACCATGACGGTTCAGGCCAACAAGATCCGCAACATCGCGATCATCGCACACGTCGACCACGGCAAGACGACGCTGGTCGACGAGCTCTTGAAGCAGTCCGGCACCTACCGCGCCAACCAGCAGGTGACCGAGCGTGCCATGGACTCCAACGACCTGGAGCGCGAGCGCGGCATCACCATCCTGTCGAAATGCACCGCCGTGACCCGCGGCGATTTGCGCATCAACATCGTCGACACGCCGGGCCACGCCGATTTCGGCGGCGAGGTCGAG
>DAIQBR010000131.1:2288-8840 GCA_036781105.1 Kiloniellaceae bacterium | reverse complement strand
GGTCGACGCGGCGCTTGTTGAGGTCGATGCGCACGCGGTCGCCGGTCTGCACGATGGCGAGGCCGGAGCCGGCTGCCGATTCCGGGGACGCGTTGAGGATGGATGGGCTGCCGGAGGTGCCGCTCTGGCGCCCGTCGCCGATGGTCGGCAGCTCGACGATGCCCGCCTTGATGAGGGCGTCCGGCGGCTGCATGTTGACCACCTCGGCCGAGCCCGGATAACCGATCGGCCCGGCACCGCGCACGAAGAGCAGGCAGTTCTCGTCGATCTCGAGGGAGGGATCGTTGATGCGGTGGTGGTAGTCCTCCGGCCCCTCGAAGACGATGGCGCGGCCCTCGAAGATGTTCTCCTGGCCGGGCTTGGAGAGATAGCGCTCGCGGAAAGCGGGACTGATCACCGAGGTCTTCATGATCGCCGCATCGAAGAGGTTGCCGCCCAGCACCACGAAGCCCGCCTCTTCCATCAGCGGGTCGTCGTAGCTGCGGATCACCCTGCGGTCGCTCGCCACGGCCTGACTGTGCAGCTCGCCCATGGTCTTGCCGGCAACGGTCATGGCATCGGTATTGATCTTGCCCGCGCGGATCAGCTCGCCGATCACCGCGGGTACGCCGCCGGCGCGGTGATAGCCCTCGCCCAGATACTCGCCGGCCGGCTGGCAGTTCACCAGCAGCGGAATGTCGTGGCCGTAGATCTGCCAGTCCTCCAGCTCCAGCTCGACGCCCATGTGACGGGCAATGGCGGTGATGTGGATCGGGCAGTTGGTCGAGCCGCCGATCGCCGAGTTGACCACGATGGCGTTCTCGAAGGCGGCGCGGGTCATGATCTTGGAAGGGGTCAGCTCCTCCCACACCATGTCGACGATCCGCCGCCCGGTCTCGTAGGCCATCTGGCCGCGCTCGCGGTAAGGCGCCGGGATCGCGGCGCTGCCCGGCAGCATCATGCCCAGCGCCTCGGCCAGCGAATTGGTCGAGAGCGCCGTGCCCATGGTGTTGCAGTGGCCGGCGCTGGGCGCCGAGGCCGCCACCATGGAGATGAACTCGTCGTAGTCGATCTCGCCGGCGGCGTGCAGTCGGCGCGCCTCCCACACCACGGTGCCGGAGCCGACCAGCTTGCCGTTCCAGTGACCGTCCAGCATCGGCCCGCCGTTGATGGCGATGGCCGGCATGTCGACGGTCGCCGCCGCCATCAGGCAGGCGGGCGTGGTCTTGTCGCAGCCGGTGGTGAGAATGACGCCGTCGATGGGATAGCCGTGCAGGATCTCGACCAGGCCAAGGTAGGCGAGGTTGCGGTCCAGCGCGGCCGTGGGGCGGCGGCCGGTCTCCTGGATCGGGTGCACCGGAAATTCGAAGGCGACGCCGCCGGCATCGCGGATGCCGTCGCGCATACGCCGGGCGAGGTCCATATGGATGCGGTTGCAGGGGGAGAGGTCGCTGCCGGTCTGGGCGATTCCGATGATCGGCTTGCCGGAGGTCAGTTCCTCCTGGGTCAGGCCGTAATTCAGGTAGCGCTCCAGGTAGAGCGCCGTCATGCCGGGATTTTCCCGGTCGTCGAACCAGCTCTGGCTGCGCAGACGCCGGTCCAGTTTCGCGATCTTCACGGGCATCGTCCTCCTGTTATCGCGGCGCCAAAACCCGGTGCACCCCCGACCGGTCTTGTTCGCTGCGCTTTTCTTGCCGGCGCGGATCGACCCCGCGCTTGGCCTGTACTTTTCTTGTGCTGGCTAGTCCCGATGCCCGGGAAGGTCCCGCGGCCGGACAAAATCCAGCAAGGTCGCCGGCGCCTCGCCAAGGCCCGCCCAGTCGGAAACCCGAAACCGCGCCAGGGCGGCCGTCGGATACTTCTCGGCCAGGCTCGCCGCTGCCGGCCCGCTCCCCGCCAGATCGAGCGCCAGATGGTGCAGCCCCGGATTGTGGGCGATCAACAGGATACGGCTGCGATCCGGGCTCTGGCGGCGGAGCACCGCAAGCAGGCGGCTTGGCGGGGCCAGATAGAGTGTCTTCAAATAACTGATTTCAGGCCTCGATGCTAGCGCTGTCAAGACCAAGTCGAGGGTTTCCGCCGCCCGCTGTGCCGTCGAGCAGAGCACAAGGTCCGGCTCGAGCCCCTGTGAAGCCAGGTAGCGGCCGATCAGCGGCGCCGCCCGCCGCCCGCGCGGTGCCAGGGGCCGGTCGAAATCGTCGAGGCGCCTGTCTTTCCAGTCGGATTTCGCATGGCGCAGCAAGAGGAGCTCAGGCAAGGGGTGCCTCCGGCAGTTCCGCCCCGTGAAGGCTGTAAAAAAACCGCAATATAAATGTCATAATTAGAGGCTTGCCGTCCGAGGCGCAATTTCGCGAAGCTAAGTCGCCTGAAAGACAAAGACGACTGGCGGAATTCGATCTTAGGTATCACCGCCGGCCGAATACAGGGATCTTGTGACGGCGGGCAGCGCGAAGAGCGGCGCCCGGCTGGCTTGTATGCCGAGAACCAACCCGGCGCAGGCGTGAGACGGACGGCAAATGACAAGGCGGACTGCGGTCGAATCTTCGGCTCAGGTGGAGACCGAGCTGAAATTGCGGGGCGATCCGGAGGCCCTGCTGCGGCTGTGGCGGACGGCCCCGCTGGCCGGCGGCGCGCCGGCTCAGATCAAAGACCTCGAGAACGTCTATTACGACACCGCCGACCTGCGGCTGCGCAAGCGCGGCCTCGCCTTCCGTATCCGCCGCGACGGCAGCCGTTTCATCCAGACCGTGAAGACCGGCGACACCACCAGTGGCGGGGTGTTCAGCCGTGGCGAGTGGGAGGGTGAGGTCCCCTCGCCCGAGCCGCAGCCCGAGCTGGTCGACGATCCGGCGATCCGTGCCGCCCTCGGCCTGCTGCTGCCCGGCGAGTTGCGGCCCGTCTTCACCACCCGCGTCCATCGCGAGGTGATGGAGCTTAACGGCACGGACTCCCTCGGCCGCCTGAAAGTCATCGAGGCGGCCTTCGACCGCGGCGAGATCGAGACGGAAGACGGCCGGGAGCCGCTGGCCGAAATCGAGCTGGAACTGCGCGAAGGACCGCCGGGCGCCCTCTTCGACCTCGCGCTGGCCCTGCAGGACATCGCGCCGACGCAGATCGAGACGCGCAGCAAGTCGGCGCGCGGCTACGCCCTGGCCAGCAGGCAACGCCCCGCCTGGGTACGCGGCGAAACCGTGGCGCTTTCCCCCGAGATGACCATCGACGACGCCATGGTGGCCGTGCTCGGCGCCTGCCTGCAGCACTGGTGCGCCAACGAGGCGGCCGCCCTGGACGGCAGCGACCCCGAGGGCGTGCACCAGATGCGCGTCGGCCTGCGGCGCTTCCACTCGGCGCTCGCGGTGTTCGGCAAGCTGTTGCCGGCAGCGCAGCTCGAGTGGCTGAAGGCCGAAGGCAAGTGGGCCATCGACGTGCTGGGACCCGCGCGGGACTGGGACGTGTTCCAGGCCGACCTGCTGGCGCCGCTGGAGGCCGACCGCCCCGACGACGGCGACTTCGCGGACCTCCGCGAGGCGGCGCGGGCGCGCCAGGCGGCGGCCTATCGCGACCTGCGCGAGGCCCTGGCAACACCACGCTACACCCGCTTCCTGCTGCGCCTCGGCGGCTGGCTGGAGGACCGCGGCTGGCACTGCGCGGAACTGACCGCGGACCAAAAAGTCGCGCTGCACCAGCCGCTTCTCGCCCTCGCCGACAAGCTGCTGGCCAAGCGGCACCGTCATGTGATGAAACGCGGCAAGGGATTCAAGAAACTGACTACCGCCGAGCGCCACGAGCTGCGCATCGCAGTGAAGAAACTGCGCTATACGACTGAATTCTTTCGCGGACTCTATCCAGCGAAACGCAGCAAGGACTACCTCGCCGCGCTGCGCGGCCTGCAGGAAAGCCTCGGCCATCTGAACGACGTCGCGGTCGCCGAGCACCTGCTGGCCGATCTCACCGAGAACGCGCCGCCGGGCAGCGGCGCGCGCAAGCTGGAGCGCGCCGCGGGCAAGGTGATCGGCTGGTATTCGCGCGCGCTGCTCGACTTCGAGCCGCAGATGCGGCAAACCTGGAAGGCCTTTGCGGCCACCAAGCCGTTCTGGAACAAGGCCTGACCATATGATCACCGTCCTCGTGGCCAACCCCAAGGGGGGCTGCGGCAAGACCACCATCGCGACGCACCTCGCCGCGGCCTTCGCCGGCGCCGGCCTGCGCGCCGCTCTGGCTGACGCCGACCGCCAGGGCAGCAGCCTCGGCTGGGTGAAGGCGCGCCCCGACAATGTGGCGCCGATCCGCCCGCTGGACTGGAGCGACGGCCCGGACAAGCTGCCCAAGGACATCGACCGCCTGATCATCGACGCGCCGGCGGCGATGAAGCTGAAGAAGATCGAGGACCTGCTGCGCCTCGCCGACGTCATCGTCGTGCCGGTGCTGCCCTCCGGTTTCGACGAGCCGGTGACCGCCGAGTTCCTGAAGCAGCTGGAAACGCTGAAACCGATCCGCAAGAGCAAGACGGCCGTGGGAGTCCTGCGCAACCGCGTACAGACCGGCACCCGCATGGCGGCCAAGCTCGACAAATTCATGCTGGGAGTCGGCCATACCGGGGTCGGCCGCCTGCGCCATCGCATGGTCTACGCTGACCTTGCCGGGCGCGGCCTCAGCGTCTTCGACCTGGGCGGCAAGCAGAACGAAGACCTGCAGACCGACTGGGCGCCGGTACTGCGCTACATCGAGAACAGCGACCCGGCGATGCAGGTGCGCGCCGCGGGCGAATAGTTTCTCAGCTTCCCGGTTCGGCCCTTGCCTGGGCGATGGCGTCGCGGAAGGGCGGCACGCGCGGCGCGATCTCCGCCGGGCCGTCGCCGGGCTTGTAGAGACTGCCGCCGAGCCCGAAGCCACGCACCCCGGCGCGCCAGTAGGGCACGACCTTCTCCGGCGTGATGGAGCCCACCGCCAGCACCGGCAGGCCGGGCGGAAAAACCGCCTTCATGGCCTTCACCACCTCCGGCGGGTTGCCCTCGGCGGGAAACAGCTTCAGGGCGTCGGCCCCGGCGCGGGCCAGGCGCAGGCCCTCCGTCGGGGTGGCGAAGCCGGGGATGGAGAGGACGCCCGCAGCCTTGCAGGCTTCAACGACAGCAGGCTCCGCCGAGGGGGTGACCACCAGGCGCCCGCCGGCCGCCGCCACCCGCGCGACGTCGGCGGGATCGAGCACCGTGCCCGCACCGACCAGCGCATCCCTGCCGCAGGCCCTGGCGAGGCGCGCAATGCTGTCGAAAGGGTCGGGCGAGTTCAGCGGCACCTCGATCATGGTGATGCCGGCCCCGACCAGCGCCGCGCCGATGGCCTCGACCTCGCCCGGCTTCACCCCGCGCAGTATCGCCACCAGGGGCAGGCCGTCGAGCCAGCCGGCCAAACCGTTCCGGCCGGGCCCCGTCACGCCGGCGAGTCCACCTGTTGGGCGAGACTGTAGAGGCCGGCGGCCACAGCGTCGGCATCGAGGCTCGAGACCTTGTGCCCGAGCTTGCGCAAGGCCGCCTCGTAGAGCGTCGCGAGGGCCGGCGCGCCGAGCAGGTGTACCTCGGTCGACTCCGAGGGGACGGCAGAGCCCAGTTCGTCGCCGATCAGCATGCCGGAGAGGTAGCTGCGCACCTCGTCCTCCGGCAGGTCGCCGGTCAGCGCGCGGCTGCGGGCCGAGAACAGCCGGTTCAGGATGCCGCCCTGCTGGCCCAGTTCCACACCTTCCAGGAACCAGCGGTCGGCGGAGACGGCGCCCTTGGTCATCAGCCGCGAGAGGATGGAATGACCCTGCAGCAGGTCGTAGACCTCGCCCGTCATGTAGGTGGCGAAGCCCGCGATGGCGCCGTCCTTTACCTGCACCCACTTGCTGTGGGTGCCCGGCAGGCAGACCAGGCCGCCGGACTTCGGCAGCGCCGTCAGCGCGCCCAGGACCTGGGTTTCCTCGCCACGCATGACGTCGGGCTGGCCGGGGCGCGACTCGTCGAGCAGACCCGGCACGATCCAGGCCTCGCCCTCGCCCCAGTCGACCCGCTCCAGTCCCTCGGCGATCTCGGCCGGTGTCGCCGGGCAGGCCACGTAGGGCACCTCGCGCCAACCCTGGCGGCTGCCGATCATCCCGCTCATCACCACCAGCGGATCCTTTTCGCGGGACAGCCAGGGGCCGATCTCCGCCTCCAGCGCCGCGGCGAAATCGCCCCCGCGCACGCGCAGGATGCCACCGGCAGTCTCCTGACGCTCGGCAATGGTCCCCTTGCCGTCCAGCAGATAGGCGCGGAAGGACGACGTTCCCCAGTCGACGGCAATGATCGGGCGGTTCACAGGAAATCCTCGATGTAGTTTTCGACAATAGCATCCAGGCTGGCGTCCTTGGGCAGGCCCAGCTTGGTGGCCCGCTCGTAGGAGGCATCCTTCGGCCAGCCGTCGCAGATTTTCTGAATGAAGGGGTCGGGCTCGAAGACGATCTCGCCCAGGTTCCGATTGCCCGCGACCCTGTGCAGCGCGTCGATCAGGTCGCGCACTGTCACGGTGAAACTCGGAAGGCTCACCGCTCGGTCATCGCCC
>DAIQBR010000131.1:0-2251 GCA_036781105.1 Kiloniellaceae bacterium | reverse complement strand
GCCTCGTGCAAGGCAATGAAACCGCCGACGATGCTGCGGTATCCCAGCAGCGGCATGACGGTGTCCTCGCTCACCGGAACCTTGCAGACCTCGCCGTTCAGTGGTTCGCGGAACAGACCACTGACGAAACTGGAGGCCGCCGCGTTGGGCTTGCCGGGGCGCACGATGACGGTCGGCAGCCGAGCCGAGCGGCCGTCGAAGAAGCCTTTGCGCGTGTAGTCGTTGATCAACAACTCGCAGATCGACTTGGTAACGCCGTAGGTGGTCTGCGGCGTCTGCTTGGCTTGATCACCAACCACCGGTGCCATGGCCGAGCCGCCGAATACCGCGATGGAACTGGCGAAGACCACCCGCGGCTGCCCGGCACGCGCGCGGCAGGCCTCGAAGACGTTGAGCCCGCCGGTGAGATTCACCCGCATGGCGAGGTCGAAGTCCTTCTCGCCGCCGCCGCTGACCACCGAGGCCAGGTGGAAGACGGAGATGTCGTCGCGGTCGATCAGCGAAGCGACCTCGGCGGTGTCCGAGATATCGCCGGCGCGCAGCGTCACCCGCTCGTCGGCCCAGTCCGGGCGTGCCGCGGGCACCTGGATGTCGTAGAGGAGAATCTCGTCGATCGGCGCCTCGGCGCCGTCCGGCGCCGTCAGTTTCCCGCGCTGCAGCAAAGCGCGCGCCAGGCGCTGTCCGATGAAGCCGGCACCGCCGGTGATAAGGACCTTCAAACCACTCTCCCCTCTCGATACCCGCCGACTTGACGGCCGGCTTGTTCTACTTTGAGCGCGATTGTGACGGCGACCCGGGCGATCCGCAACTTGCCTCGCCGGCGCCGCGGCCGCCATGGCACCACCTGCCAGCTTGGCGCTCTCGCCCATGTTTGCTATTGATGGGTAGCGCTGTCCAATACAGAAGGGCGGCGACCTCAAAGAAAAAAGCACCCGCGGTCCCCGAGGGGGCCGACGGTGTGACTTGTGCTGGGCGTTCGAGAGTTGGAGAAGTCACCCGTGAAGCCGGAACTGGTTATGGTCGGCCCGATGATGCCGCATGTCATGGAGGCGCTGGACAGCGACTTCACCGTCCACCGCCTGTGGGAGGCCAAGGACAAGATGGCGCTGCTGAAGGACGTCGGCGCCAATGTGCGGGCCATCGCGACCAGCGGGCACCTGGGCGCCAGCGCCGCGGTGATGGACGCCCTGCCCAAGCTGGAGATCATCGGCTGCTACGGCGTCGGCGTCGACGCCATCGACCTGCGCCACGCCGCCAAGCGCAAGGTGATCGTGACCAACACGCCAGACGTGCTGAACGACGACGTCGCCAACATGGCGATCGCCCTGCTGCTCGCCACCTCGCGCGAGATCTGCAACGGCGACCGCTACGTGCGCGAGGGCAAGTGGCTGAAAGGCGCCATGCACCTGACTCACGCCATTCGCGGGCGCAAGCTCGGCATCCTCGGGCTCGGGCGCATCGGCAAGGACATCGCCCGCAAGGCGGAGGTCTTCGGCATGAAAATCGCCTACCACGGCCGCAGCAAGCAGGACGTGCCCTACCAGTTCTACCCCGACCTGGTCGAGATGGCGCGGGACAGCGATTTCCTGGTCGCCATCTGCCCGGGCGGGCCGGCCACCGACAAGATCGTGAACCGCGCCGTGCTGGACGCGCTGGGTCCGGAGGGTATTTTCATCAACGTCGCGCGCGGCTCCGTGGTCGACGAGCCTGCCCTGGTGGCCGCGCTGCAGGAAGGCAGCCTGGGCGGCGCCGGCCTGGACGTCTTCGCCGAGGAGCCCAAGGTGCCGGAAGCGCTTTTCAAGATGGAGCAGGTCGTGCTGCAGCCGCACGCCGCCAGCGCCACCCACGAAACGCGCCGCGCCATGGGCGACCTGGTGGTCGAGAATCTGCGCGCGCACTTTGCCGGAAAACCGGTGCTGACGCCGGTTTAAGCAGCGGCACGCCCTTTCGTACATCAACAGGCAAGATCCCGACTCTCGGGAGGAGGAACACATGAAATTGCTGCGCTACGGCGCCATCGGCGCCGAGAAACCGGGCGCGGTCGACCGCAAGGGCACGCTGCGCGATCTCTCGGGGCATGTCGCCGACCTCGCCGGTGCGGCTCTGCTGCCGGAGTCGCTCGACAAGCTGAAGAAGCTGGATCTGGAATCACTGCCCGCGGTAGGTGGCCAGCCGCGCCTCGGTGCCTGCGTGGGCGGTGTCGGCAAGTTCATCGCCATCGGCCTCAACTACGCCGACCACGCCAAGGAAT
>DAIQBR010000130.1:0-8938 GCA_036781105.1 Kiloniellaceae bacterium | reverse complement strand
ATGCCGGGCGCAGCGGCGACCTGCGCGACGCCCTGCTGGCGCTGCGGGAGGCGGCCGGCGTCTCCTTCGCAAAGGGGCTCTACCTCGTCGGCTACTCGCTGGGCGCCAACATGCTGCTGCGCTTCCTGGCGGAGGAGGCGGGAGATTTCCCGGTGAAGGCCGCGGTCAGCGTCTCGGCGCCCATCGACCTCAAGGCGGCACAACTGCGCCTCATGGCGCCCCGCAACTGGATCTACCACCGCTTCCTGCTGAAGGGCATGCGCCGGGAGGCGCTGGCCACGCCGCGCGAGCTGACTGCGGCGGAGCGTGCCGCCATCCTTAGCGCGGACAGCGTTTTCGCCTATGACGAACAGGTGATCGCGCCGTACAACGGCTTCGCTGGCGCCGACGACTACTACCGGCAATGCTCCGGCCAGCGTTTCCTCGCCGCCATCAAGACGCCGACGCTGGTCATCCACGCGAATGACGATCCCTGGATCCCCGCCGCCGCCTATGCGGATTTCGACTGGCCGGCACATCCCTCCCTGACGCTGCTGCTGAGCGACAGCGGCGGCCACGTCGGTTTTCACGGACGGGATCGGCAGGCCGCGTGGCACGACCGCGCGGCGGAAATCTTCTTTGGCGCGGCGGGACGAGGTTGAGCCGCTGGACGCCGTGGCGCCGCTAATCCGTGGGCTGTACGCCGTAGAGTTCCTGAGTGAGCCGGAACAGTTCTTCGGGTGCGTTCGGATGGCGCTGCAGCAATACCATGTAGGCCCGGCATCCTTCTGTCCTGGGGCGATCCAGGCAGTCCGCGATGAGGCGACCGTAGAGTTCGTCATCCAGTGAAGGGTTTTGCAGCAGCTGGTGTGCCAGGCCGGCGTTCCTTTCGCGCGCCGCCCAGGCGGCAAGTTCCGCAAGTTCGGCTCTCGGCGTGTCTGCCGACCGTGCCTGCCTGCCCAGATCTACGGTTCGATAATACGGCAGGGCGAAAGCTATCAATCCACCAATCAGAAAGATCAGACCGAAGCTTGCGGCAATGTTGGCGAGAGCGCGTGGCGGGGTCGTGCGCAGCCTGTCTCTCACGGCCGGAAGATTGCTGCTGAGGACAATCGGCCCCGCAAGAAGGATGGCAGACACCAGTGCCAAGACAGGGACGGAAAACACCAGCATAAAGACGGCGACCCAACCCGTCGCCGAAGCCACGGAAAGTGTGTCGACAAGCGATACCCAGGTGAACCAGGCAGCCGCTATGAAAGCGAGAAAACAGGCAAGGGGAAAAACGAATGAGCGCGCGGCGACGAGCCTGAGCGATTTGCCGACGCGCCAGACGAGATAGCACGCGGTAAGGGTGGCCAGCAGAATGAGGGCCATATAGGCGAAGCTGGAAAGCATTTTATTATTGCATCACGCTGCCGCTGGGAAACGTGCCAGGTGACCTCACTACCTCACGGTAACGTGAATATGCAACGGAAGACTGCAGCAAAATAGGCTTGGTGTAGGACCTGGAACGGTCGCGCGGCGGAGGTTTTCATTTCGGGCGAAGGCGTACATCAGCACTGCAGCAATAGAGTCCCCCGGTTTTCGTTCCGAACTCGCTTGTCGGGTGTATCGGTTCGCCCGGCATTTTCTTGAAGTTTCTGGGCGTTACGCATTTTTTGCCCGACCGGTGCCGTTCTGTGCTCTGTTTTCCGACGAGGGCGCGTCGCTGCACGGCGCGCCTCTTGCTGCGACCCTTCACCGAATGAGGTGGCGATACCTCGAGGGGGAGACGATGAAGCCCGGCAACTCCGTGCAGCACGCTGGCTGGCGCGCGGCTCTGTGGTTGGGGACCTGGACGCTGACCGCTGTCCTTGTGGTGGCCGCAGCGGGGCCGGCGAAGGCCGATCTGGGCGATTTCATCAGGGATCTCTTCGGCGGTGAGGCGACGCCGGAAGCCCCGTCCGAGGCGCCGGCTGGAACGACTGCCGCACCCGGTCCAACCGACGCGGCGGCTCTGCCGTGCCCCCAGAACATGGTCGAGTACACCGGGCTGTCGGAGAACTGCGGCACCGACAGGCCGCCGGCGCCGCACGGCCGCAACGACGGGCTGACCGGACTCTGGGACGTCGAGGCCTCCGGCAATCCCTTCCACGAAACCGCGACGGTGGCGTTGAACCGGGGATATGCCGGGGTGGGCCACCGTGACCCCCAGGCGCAGAACCTGGTGGCGGCCGGCGTTGCCCGGGACAAGGACAAGAACCACTTCCGCACCATCAATCCCACAGCCCGGGAAACCGAGGATGGGAGCCTGTACATCCATCTTGTGACCAGCGGCTATTGCGGTTGCGTTCCCTATACGGTCACGGTGAAGCCGACAGGCGATCCCAATGTCATGATCGGTGAGTGGGCCTTCGACTACAACAAGGCGAAGGTCAAGAAGGGCACCGCGATTCTGCGCCGCCGTCCGGCCGGACAATTTGGGGCCGCCAGCCTCAACTGGACCCCGGCAGGGCCGGCGCAGGGTTTTGCGCGCGACGAGGTGCCTTTCGGAACCCGCCCGCTGAGGATCGAGCTGCGGCATCCGGTGACTTGCGGCTACGGCGGGGCACGCGCCAATTGCGGGGGCACCAGGCTGGCGGTGTGGGGCACGAACCTCGCCGGCGGTCACGACGCGTGGATCGACCCGGCCAGCCATATCGAGCTCCGCAAGGCCGGCTGGATTTGTGCCAACGGCGATTTTCGCGACTTTGGGGCGGGCTGGACCCGCTGCGGCAGCGGCCGGGACGGCGGCGACGGCGTGGTCGGCCTTGGCTTCCACCTGCTGTTCCGCGACGGCATGACGCCGGGCGCAAGAACGCTGTGGATCGACGGCCACCCGATCCACCTCGAAGTGGCGCTTGAGGGCTTCCCGGAAGACGAGAAGCCGGCGGAACCCGCCCTCGTGCTGCTCGATGCGCGCGATGCCGCCGACAAGCTGATCGCCGAAGTCCGTGAAGGCGAGCCGTTCCAGGTGAAGGCGATCTTCGAGGCGTCGCACCCGCAAAGCTGGGTGTCGGTTGCCGTGCCGAGCCTCGCGCCGCAAGCGACGGTCGTCTTGCGGCGCACGGACGATCCCAAGGTATTCCAAAGTGAATGGCTGGCTGTCGAGGCCGGACCTGCCGCGCGATAGGAGGCCGGCGCCGTGGCGATGTTGTTTCCAATCAGAACCGCCGGCGTGCTCATCGGCGGGTGCCTCGCGCTCCTGCTTCTGGGGCTGGCGGCCTCCTTTTCAGCCGCGGCCCAGTCCGGCGATCCGCTGGCCCTGGGCGAGACCCTGCCGGGCCACGACCCCATCGAGTCCCGAAGTGTCCTCGCCGGGCACTTCGCCGGTGTCTGGAACGTGGTGCACAAGGACGCCGGCGGACAGCAGCGCAGCGGCCGCGCCGTGGTTTCGGGCAACGGCAGCGACGTCTCACTGGTGCTGACGGGACCGGAAGGCGAGGTCTACTACGAACTGGTCGAGGCCGACGCGGTGCATTTTGCCGAAGGCACCGGCAAGTTCCTCGGCGGCGCGAGCCTGCGCTTCAGGCGCAGCAGCGAGCCGGTAGCGACGCCTGAAGGAGAAACCGCGGCAGCCGCCCAAGGTTTTCCGGTGCCGGCTGGGCAAGACCATCTGACCTTCCAGAAGGAAGGCCGGCATCTCGATCTCTTCGTCATCTGGGGGCGCGCTGAATCGCGCTACCTTCGCGTCGACCTCACGGCCGACAGCGACGAGAACAAGCTGGAAGGCGTATGGAGTCAGGAACTGGGCGGCGACCTCGCCGGCGGCGGCCTGGCAACCTGGATCAGGGGTGCGCCCCGCGTCGACGGGGTCCTGGTGGTCGAAAAGCAATTGGATCCCGGGGAAGGGACCAGCTATCCCTACACCGCCGAGGGCAAAGCCATCGACGACCTCTCGCGGCGGCGGACCCTTGTCGTCTATGGGGCGAACCTGCCCGACATGGCGGACAGGGCGGCGGCGGAATCACTTTCGCCGTCGCTCTCCTACCTGCCCGATTTCCGCAGCGGCGCCGACCGCCAGCGGGTCATCGACGAAGCTTTCGCACGGGCCGGCGTCGAAGCGCCCGATGACACCGATGCCTTCATCGTCATCGCCGACCTCCAGGCCGGGGTGACCCCGGGATCGAAAACCCTGTCGGTCAACGGGGCGCCCGGCGTCTGGCCCCTGGTCTTTGCCGACCAGGCGGCGCGTCTCAGCTTCGCGCGCAGCGGCAACGTGCCGACGGAGGTCTTCTATGAAGGGGACTCCGGCTTTGTTGAGCTCTCCTACCAGACCGAGATGCCGTTCCGTGAGGTCGCCATCCGCTTGCTGAAGGGGGAACGCGAGCCGGAGGAAATCGGCGTTCTGCTGGCGACCCGCCAGGACGACGACGATCCGCTGCTCACCACCTTCCGGTCCGACAGCTTCCATCTCTACGCAAGTGAAAACGAGCGCCTGTCGCCGCCCGAAGACGAGAACGCCCTGCGCGTAGCGGTGCTGGAAGGCATGGTGCTGCAGGCAGCTCTGGTCGATCGTGCACAGGCCGTGACGATTCCCCCCGCTGCCCGGGCCGAGATTTTTGCCAACCCGAGCCAGCTGGGGGCGCTGTGGAAGGAAGCACTGGACCGGGTCGCTGCCTGCAATGGCGAAACCATTGAGGACTACGAGACCTACCAGCTCGAAGACGCCGGGAACGTCTCGCGCGTCATTATCACCGAGCTTCAGTCCCGCAACATTCCCTTGAAGAAAGGCGACCACGCGGCGGCCCTGCTGATCCGCGACGAATTCGTGAAGCTGACCCTGGATCTCCTGCCGGACTTCGAGAAGCAGGCGGCGGACATCGCCCAGGCGCGCGCCGCCAGGGAGCGTGCACGCCGGAGCCCGCAGATCGCAGCGTCGCCCTTCTGGCGCCATTCCAAGGTTGTCTTCGTGAAGGAAGGCTTCTTCTGGGACGAGGAGACCGAATACTGGCTGGCCGAGACGCTGGATACGCAGCAGCTCGCCGGGCAGGAAGGCGTGACGGAGCAAGAGGCGCGGACCTGGGCGGAGCAACAGACCGTCGCCGCGGCCAAGGCGCAGGTCGAGAAGATGGAGGCTGCGGCCTCCCGGGCTCTCGACGCCGGGGACTGCGACATCGGCGAGCTGCTGCTGATCGCCGGGCATCGCTCCGAGCCGGTGATAACGCGCATCATGCCGCGGCTGGTCAAGCTGGTGAGCGAGCAGGGACCGCCGCCGCGGCAGTACTGGGTCGCCGATCGGACGGCGCAGGGCTTCGTGAAGAGCCTCTACGTGCCGGGCGCGGCCGTGCGCGCCCTCGACGAGTACGCGGAAGCGGATACCGCGGTGGCGGCAGCGGTGGCCGCAATCGCCACCTTCGGGCTCAGTCTTGGCCTCGAGGTGGCGGGCGCTGCGGCGGCCTCGATCTGGGTCAGCCTGACCGACGCGGCTGTCGGGGTGCTGATGGGCGCCTCCGGTGTTGAGAAGTACTACGCGGGCGAGGACTACTACGAGTTCGCCCAGGGCGCGGCGGTGGCGCTGGGCAGCGAGGTGCTGGACAGCGCCCAGGCGCGCCGCCAGAGCGCCTTGATGACGGCCCTGGGAGTGATCCTGCCGGCGGCCAGCGGCGCCTCCAATCTGCAGCAGCTGCGCCACTTCAAGAACGTGCAGAAGGGCCGCGCCCTCTTTGAGGAACTTGGCGGGGCCATGGAGGATGTCGCGGACCTGCCGCAGGTGGAGCAGACGGCGCTCGCCGCCTATTACGCCGATATGGCCGGGCGGGTGCGGAAGTCGGGCCTGTCGAAACTGAACGAGGCGGACCGCGCCGCCTATACGGCCTTCGAAGATGCGATGAAGGCGCGCGGCGCGACGCCGCCCCGTCCGGCGGCGGACCTGGAAGACACGGTCCGCATCGATCCGGGCAGCAGCGACCCCAATGAGATGGTAACACAGGTGGTGCCGCGGGAGGGCGGCAACGCCGCACCCGCGGAGGCGCCCGCGCTATCGGACTCGCAGCTGATGGATACCGTCAAGGTCTCGCCTGGCGGCGAAGGTGTCGAGGACGCCACAACGGTGGTCAATCCGGTCGCACCTCCGGCGCCCGCGGCTGCCGACGACACCGTCATCGTCAGGCCGGGCGCCGCCGCGTCTTCCGGCGAGGCTGCAGCATCACCTGCGCCGGCGCCGCGCCCCGGACCGCCCGCGGCGTCGGACTTCGAGGATACGGTGCAGATATCGCCCGGCAGCAGCGATCCGAACGAGATGGCGACGCAGATCAATCCCAACCCGCAGGCGGCCGGGGCCGCCGACGACCTGCCGCCGCAGCCCCGGCAACGCCGCCCCGGGGACGTGGTGAACATCTACGAGGAGGTCCCCGGCGCCCGGGTGGCCGAGCGTCCCGAGGGCTACCTGCAGTCGCTCATCGACAGGAGCGCGCGCGGCGAGGAGCTCTCCACGGAGGAGGTGCTCGACAAGCTGGACTACATGCGCCTCGAACGGCAAAGGGCGGCCGAGGCCGCCGACGAGGCGGCGGCGCAGTGACGCTGGCCCGAGTCTACTCCGGCGCGGCGACCTGCAGCTTGCCGGTCACACCGTGCTTGTCGATCAGCTGCTGCACCAGCCCGCCCGTCTTGGCCTCGGCGGTGAAGTCCTCGATGAAGGCTTTCAGCGCCTTGTTCTGCGGCTTGGTGCCGATGGCCTGGCGGACCTGGGTGTAGCGGCCCGGCAGCACGCGCGCGCCGGGCAGTTCCTCGGCGTTCTTCAGCAAGGCCGGGACCAGCCCGGCCAGGGCGTCGAGCTTCTCCGTCTTGAACAGCTCGAAGGCGCCGCCCAGGCCGGTGCCGCGGTGCAGCTCGGCGTGCTTCAGGGTGCGCTGGAGGTAGAGGTCGTAGGCGGATGCGCACGCCCGGCTTGTCGACGTCCTCGATGCTTTTCAGCGGGGAGCCGGCGGGGACGAGGTAGGTGGCGTCGATGCCGACGTAGGCATCGCAGAAGGCGATGGTTTCGGCGCGCTCCGGCTCGATGGCGATGAGGCCGATGTCCCACTCGTCGCGCGCCAGGGCATCGGCCACCTCGCCCGGTGTCGCGTAGGTGATGTAGCTGACCTTGACGCCCAGGCGCTCGGCGAGGGCGGCGGCCATATCAGGCGCGACGCCTTCGGGATCGCCGTTGGGCTTCTTGCCGGTGACCAGCAGGATGTTGCCGAGGTTGATGCCGACGCGCAGCGTGCCGGGCTGGGTGAGTTCGGAGCGGGCGGCATCCGACATGAAGGTTTCCTCCGTCAAAATTTTTCTTCTTCAATTGAAAAGGCCGGTCCCCTTCCCGGGGGCCGGCCTCTTTTTTCTTTTTCTGTGTCAGGCGGCGATCAGCCCGGCTGTTTCACCACGCGCAGGTAGGGCTTCTTTTCTTCCCAGCCGCCCGGGAACATGGTCTTGGCCTGCTCGTTGTTCACCGCCGGCACGATGATGCAGTCGTCGCCCTGCTTCCAGTTCACCGGCGTCGCGACCTTGTGCTTGGCGGTGAGCTGCAGGGAGTCGATGACCCGCAGCACTTCGTCGAAGTTGCGGCCCGTGCTCATGGGATAGGTGATCATCAGCTTGATCTGCTTGTCCGGCCCGATGACATAGACGTTGCGCACGGTCGCGTTGTCGGCGGCGGTACGGCCCTTGGCGCCGCCGCTGGTCTCGGCCGGCAGCATGCCGTAGAGCTTTACCACCTCCAGGTCGGGATCGCCGATCATCGGATAGTTCGGCGCCGTGCCCTGGGTCTCCTCGATGTCCTTGGCCCAGCGCTTGTGGTCGTCGACGGAGTCGACGCTGATGCCGATGACCTTCACGTTGCGCTTGTCGAACTCCGGCTTCATCTTGGCGACATAGCCGAGTTCGGTGGTGCAGACCGGCGTGAAGTCCTTGGGGTGCGAGAACAGCACCGCCCAGCTGTCGCCGATCCAGTCGTGGAACTTGATCTTGCCTTCCGTGGTCTCCGCGGTGAAGTCCGGAGCGGTCTGGTTCAGTTGCAATGCCATCGAAGTATCCTCCTTCTTGATTTTGATTGCTTGCCTCAAGAATTTGCTTGTCTCAAGACATGGGGGCCTGCCTGAGGGGTGCAAGGCCCGGAACGCAGGGGGCGGGGAGGGCGGAGTCAGGTCTCCTTGAGGAGCCCGGCGACCTCGACGGCCGCGTAGGTCAGCACCGCGTCGGCGCCGGCCCGCTTGAAGGCCATGAGGCTCTCCAGCAGCGCCCGCTCGTTGTCGAGCCAGCCGTTCAGCACCGCCGCCTTCAGCATGCTGTACTCGCCGCTCACCTGATAGGCGAGGGTCGGCACGGCGAAGCTCTGCTTCACCCGCTGGATGACGTCGAGGTAGGGCAGGCCCGGCTTCACCATCACCATGTCGGCGCCTTCCTGCAGGTCGAGGGCGACCTCGCGCAGCGCCTCGTCGCTGTTGGCCGGATCCATCTGGTAGGTCTTCTTGTCGCCGACCAGGCGCGTGCCGGAGCCGACGGCCTCGCGGAAGGGGCCGTAGAAGCAGCTCGCGTACTTCGCCGCGTAAGCGATGATCTTCACATCGTCGAAACCCGCGGTGTCGAGGGCCTCGCGGATCGCGCCGATGCGCCCGTCCATCATGTCCGAGGGGGCCACCACGTCGCAGCCGGCCTGGGCCTGCACTACCGCTTGGCGGCACAGCATTTCGACGGTCTCGTCGTTGACGATGCGGCCCTCGCGCAGCAGGCCGTCGTGGCCGTCGCTGTTGTAGGGGTCGAGGGCCACGTCGCAGATCACACCGGCATCCGGCAGGGCCTGTTTCCCGGCGCGTACGGCGCGGCAGACCAGGTTATCGGGGTTCAGCGCTTCCGCCGCGTCGGGCGTCTTCAGGTCCTGCTCGGTATAGGGGAAGAGGGCGAAGGCGCCGATCCCGAGGTCGGCCGCCGCGCCGAGGGTGTCAACCAGGCAGTCCAGCCCCAG
>DAIQBR010000129.1:6511-9020 GCA_036781105.1 Kiloniellaceae bacterium | reverse complement strand
CAGCGGCTTGGAGATGAAACGGCGGATCATCGGTGCAGGCCTTCCCCAAGGCGGTCGGGGCCGCCGGCCGGTGCGGTGACCAGGGTGGCGGGCGACTTGCGCTGCGGCTCCGCCTCGCCGGGCAGGGCGTCTTCCGGTTCGCCGGGCAGCGGCAGGTCGTCGAAGCCGATGACCCGTTCGGCCGGGATCGGCGCCAGGCCCAGGTGGCGCTCGGCCAGGGTGGCAATGCGCGCCGGACTGTTGAGGTAGCTCCACTCGGCTTCCAGCACGTGCACGGCTTCCTGGTCGCGCAGGATCTCGCGCTGGGTGGCCGCGATCTCGTCTTCCAGGCCGCGCACCTCCTGCTTGATCTGGAACAGGATGAGGGCGGTGGCCGAGGCGGCGACGAGCCAGCAGAGGATGACGAAGCGCCTCATGCCACCTGCCTCCAGGCGGGCGCGTCGGTGCGCTCGGCGGCACGCAGCTGGGCCGAGCGGGCCCGCGGATTGTCGCGGCTTTCGGTCTCCTGCGGCCGGCGGGTGCCGCGGAACAGCAGGGTGAAGGTGGCGGCAAGAGGGGGGTTGCCGGCCGCAGGAGGAGCGTGGCGCGAGCCGCCGGCCTGCTGGCCGCTGCGTTCGCGCAGAAACTGTTTCACGATGCGGTCTTCCAGCGAATGGAAGGAGACCACGGCAAGGCGCCCGCCGGGGCCGAGCAGCGCTTCGGCGGCCTCCAGGCCGCGGCGCAGTTCGCCAAGCTCGTCGTTCACGTAGATGCGCAGCGCCTGGAAAGTGCGGGTCGCCGGGTCGATGGCCTTCTGGCCCTTGCCGGGACGGGAGGGTTTCACGACGCCGCGCACGATGTCGGCCAGCTCGCCGGTGCGGGTGATCGGCTTTTCCGCGCGGGCGGCGACGATGGCGCGCGCCACCTGGCGGGCGCGGCGTTCTTCGCCGTACTCATAGATAATGTCGGCCAGTTCGGCCTCGGGCAGGGAGTTCACCACCTCGGCCGCCGTCGGGCGTCCCTCAGCAGCGGGGCCTTCCATGCGCATGTCGAGCGGGCGGTCGGCGCGGAAGGAAAAGCCGCGCTCGGCCTCGTCGAGCTGCATGGAGGAGACGCCGAGGTCGAGAGCGATGCCGTCGATCTCGCCGGTCTTGTCGGCCAGCAGTTCGCCCATCTCGCCGAAGCGGCCTTCGACGATGTGCAGGCGGCCGCCATAGCTTTCGGCCAGGGCGCGGCCGCGGGCGGCGGCACCGGCATCGCGGTCGATGCCCCAGACCTGGCAGTCCGCGGCGGCCAGGATGGCGGTGCTGTAGCCACCGGCGCCGAAGGTGCCGTCAACGTAAATGGCGCCGTCGCGCGGCGCCAGGGCATCCAACACTTCCTTGAGGAGTACCGGGCGGTGCCCGGCGTTTGTCTCGGGCCGCGCGCTCATCGGCCACCTCCATCCGGCGACCGGCCGGACGCCGGGAGAGTCAGTCCTTGCTCGCGGGCGCGCTGCAGCGTGCCCTCCAGGTGCTTCGCCAGCTTGGCCGGTTCCCAGATCTGGAACAGCTTGCCCATGCCGAAGAAGGCCGCCTTGTCGGTGATGCCGGCCTTGGCCCGCAGGGCTTCGGGCAGCTGAATGCGCCCGGTGCTGTCGAAGGCCAGCTGGTGGGAGACGCCGAAGATCGTGGCCGCGAGGTCGTTGTGGGCCGGTGAGAACAGGGCGACGTCCTGCACCCGGGCATCCAGTTGCTCCATGAAGTCCCAGCCGCAGCCCTCGATCGCGTCGGCGCGCAGCGACGGGAAGACGACGATGCCCTGGAAGGGCTGGCCGGCCAACGCGGTGCGGAACGCAGCCGGGACGGAGACCCGTCCCTTCTGGTCGACCTTGTTCTCGTGTGTGCCGACGAAGATCGCCACTCTGTTCCCCCGCGGCTCCTCGACCGCTGTTCGATGCCCTCTGCCACCCGGTGATCCGCGACATGGCACAGCTTGCCGTAGCCTATACGCATCATGGTGTAGTTTGGGATATCATGGGATTTCATGGGTGTCAATGGCGCCGACAAGTAATTATTACGGGTTAACAAGAGCTTAAAGACATCCACAGGGGCATCGGCCAGTACTTGTGGCACCCCTTGTGGTTCAAATCAGAAGAACCACAAATAAGCCCCAATCGAATCTGGCTCTATAATATGTTCGTTCTTTGTTCTCGCTAGGGCAAAAAAACGGCCTGTTCCGGGCATCGGCGTGCCGGATGTGAGCGAAACTGCCGCTTTTGCAGTCATGATGAGCGGGAAATAAAACGCCAGACGGCCTGTAAGCCGGGTTCTGTCCCATGGGATTCCATGGGGATGGCCATTCATCTGGGACGCCCGTTGCCGGACGCCTCGCGCGATCGACCCGGACGGCGGCGCGGAAACCCGCGTGGCGGGCCCGAAAGCCCGCCTGCCGTCCCTACTTGATCTTGCTCCGGGTGGGGTTTGCCGTGCCGCTCCCGTTGCCGGGCGCGCGGTGCGCTCTTACCGCACCCTTTCACCCTTACCTCCTT
>DAIQBR010000129.1:3679-6434 GCA_036781105.1 Kiloniellaceae bacterium | reverse complement strand
GTGGCACTTTCCCTGGGGTCGCCCCCGCCGGGCGTTACCCGGCACCGTGTTTCCGTGGAGCCCGGACTTTCCTCCCCCGGCACTGGCAAGCAGCGCCGAAGGCAGCCATCCGGCCGTCTGGCGGTCTCTTAGCTAGGGTCTCCGCGACGCTCAGTCAATGACGGCGAGCAGGGCAGCCAGCCGCCGCCGGGTCTCGGCATCGGCGGTGCCGGTCAGCCCGTTGGGGCGGTAGCGGCGCTGGAAGGCGCGGATCACCGCCGGCAGATCCTCTTCGGTGTAGCCGTAGCCGACCCGTTTCAGGGCCTTGCCGACAGCGCCCTCCAGCACGGCCGCGCTGGCGCTTTCCGGCCAGATGCCGATGCCGGCGGCGGCGAGGCCGCGCCAGTCGAAGAGCTCGCCGGGGTCTTCCTTGCGCAGTGGCGCCACGTCGGAGTGGCCCAGCACCCGTTCGGCGGGAATGGAGTGGCGCGCCAGGATGTCGAGGCAGAGCCGCTTCACCGCTGCCATCTGTTCGGCCGGAAAGCTGCGGTAGCCGAACTCGTGGCCGGGATTGACGATCTCGACGCCGATGGAGCGCGCGTTGATGTCGCTGGCGCCCTGCCACTCGGCGGCGCCGGCGTGCCAGGCGCGCCGGCTTTCGGACACCAGTTGAAAAATGCGGCCATCCTCTTCGACCATGTAGTGGGCGCTCACCTTGGCCGCCGGGTCGCAGAGGCGTTCCAGCGCCTCTGCGCCGGACTTCATACCAGTGTAGTGCAGCAGCAGGATGTCGATCGCCTGGCCGTCGGGCCGGGCGTCGTGATTGGGGGAGGGGTGCTCGATAATCTCGAGGTCAGGCATCGGCGGGCAGTCTAGCGCAAGGCGGCGATCACCTCATTCGCATTCACGACACGGGCGAACTCGGTGTTGAGGGTGGTCAGGTGGGCGCGATGCAGGATCTCGGCGGCGACCGTCTCGCCGTCGGGCGCCTGCTGGTCGAAAGTGGCGCAGGTATCGCCCACCACCAGGACGCGAAAGCCGAGGTTGGCGCCGACCCGTGCGGTAGTGGAAACGCACATGTCTGTGGTGATGCCGAACAGCACAATCTGACCGATGCCGCGCGACCTGAGGTCGCTTTCCAGGCCTGTCCCGATGAAGGCGGCATTCACGGCCTTCTCGACCACTGCCTCGCCGGGCTGCGGCTCGAAGCCCGCTTTGAAGGCGTTGCCGGGCCGGTCGGGGCGCAGGCTCGAGGCGGGTTCGGTGGAGTTGTGTTTTACGCTGATCACCGGCCGGCCGGCGTCGCGCCAGGCGGCGAGCAGCGCGAGGCCGCGGGCTTCCACCCCCGGATTGTTGCGCCGGCCCCAGGCGGGGTCGTCGAAGGCCTGTTGCACATCGATCGGCATCAGCACCGCGTCGTCCGTCAGCATCGCCGGCTCACTCTTCTAGAGTCTTTCCGCTTCCGGCGCTGCAGTGCGCGGACGGCGGATGATGATGATGGCGACCCCGACGACAGTCATCAGGCCGCCGACAATGAGGTTCACCGTCAGGCTTTCGCCCAGAAAGATCACGCCGGACAGCACGCCGATGGGCGGCACCAGCAGAGTCGCCGGCATGATCTGGTTGATCTGGTAGCGGTGCATCAGCCAGTACCAGCTGCCGTAGCCGATCACCACGACGGCTACGGCCTGGTACACGACCGCGAAATAGGCCCAGAAGTTCGCCGCCTGCAGGGCGTCGATCTGGCCGCTTTCCAGTATGAAGGAAGCGGCGAAGAGCATCGGAGTGGAGAACAGCGCCACCCAGGCGTTCAGGGAAACTCCGTCGATGGGATCCAGCTTCTTGATCTGCACGTTGGCGATCGACCAGATGAAGGAGGCGCCGATCACCATGCCGAGGGCGAGGTACTGGCCGTTGAGGCGCGGTTCGCCGGCGATGACGGCGACCCCGAGGAAGGCGATCAGCATGCCGAGCGCGCGGCGCCAGCCGAGCTTGTCGCCGAAGAAGATTGCCGCCAGCAGCGATGCAAAGGGCACCTGCAATTGAATGGCGATGGCCGCGGTGGCGGCATCGATGTCCTTCAGCGCGTTGAACATGACCGAGAAGTGCAGCAGGCCGAGGGTAACGGAGATGCCGAAGATGGCGCCCCACTGGCCCCGCGGCTGCTTGGCGAAGGGCAGCAGCAATGCGCCGACCAGCAGAAAGCGGCAGGCGACGAGGAAGATCGGCGGCAACTGCAGCAGACCGGTCTTGGCGACCGCGAAGTTGATTCCCCACAGCAGCATGATGCCGAGAATGAGCAGCATATGCAGCGGCGAGATGGGAAGCTCCCGCGTGAGGGAGGCGCGGCTCACGAGGTCAACTCGCCGTTGCTTGTCTTGCTTGCTTCCAGTGCCTCGCGCTCGGCCTCCAGCTCGAGCCAGCGTTCCTCTGCGCTGGCCAGCTCGGCGCGCCGTGCGCCCAGCGTCTTGGTGGTCTCAGTGAAGCCGGCGGGATCCTTCTTGTAGAAGCTCGCGTCGGCCAGTTTAGCTTCCAGCTCTGCAATTTCCGCGGTGAGCGCGTCGATGCGCGCGGGCAGGCCGTCGAGTTCGCGCTGGTCCTTGTAGCTGAGCTTTGCGGCGCGCCGCGGTTTGGCCGCCGGCTCCTCGGCCTTGCGCCGTTTCGGCTCGGACGGGCGCGCGCGTGTGTCGGTTTCTCCCTGCGCGCGCTTGTAGTGCTGATAGTCGCTGTAGCCGCCGGCCACCTCGACGGTTCGTCCGCCGCCCTCCATGGCGAT
>DAIQBR010000129.1:0-3669 GCA_036781105.1 Kiloniellaceae bacterium | reverse complement strand
ACCGCCGTCACCAGGCGGTCGAGGAAGTCGCGGTCGTGGCTCACCAGGATGAGCGTTCCCTCGTAGTCGTCGAGTACCTCTTCCAGCAGGTCGAGGGTTTCCATATCGAGATCGTTGGTCGGCTCGTCGAGCACCAGCAGGTTGCTCGGCTTGGCGAAGAGCCGGGCCAGCAGCAGGCGTGCCTTTTCGCCGCCGGACAGCGCCTTCACCGGCTGGCGCGCCTGACTCTCGTCGAACAGGAAATCCTTCAGGTAGGACACCACGTGGCGCTGGCGCCCACGCACGATCAGGGTATCGCCGCCGTCGGGCGCGAGAACCTGCCACAGCGTCGCCTCGGGATCGAGGCTCTCGCGGCGCTGGTCGAAGTAGAGCGGCACGACGTTGCTGCCGATCTTCAGCTTGCCGGCATCGGGGGCCAGCGTGCCCATCAGAATTTTCACCAGGGTCGACTTGCCGGCGCCGTTGGGCCCGATGATGCCGAGGCGGTCACCGCGGCGGATGCGTGTGGAGAAGTCTTTCAGCACGACCAGCGAACCGCCGTCGCGCGGAAAGCTCTTCGACAGGTTCTCCGCCTCGATCACCGTGTCGCCGCTGCGCCCGCTGCTGGCGGTTTCCAGCTTCGCGGTGCCGACCTGGCGCAGCCATTCGGCGCGCTCCTGCCTCAGGCCCTGCAGGCGGGAGAGGCGCCCCTGGTTGCGCTTGCGCCGCGCCGTCACGCCGCGCTGCAGCCAGCGTTCCTCGCGCACGATCTGGCGGCCCAGCTTGTGCTGTGCTTCGGCTTCCTGCCGGCGCAGGTCTTCCGCCCAGTCGTCGAAGGCGGCGAAGGACTTGTCGAGGCGTGCCAGCTTGCCGCGATCGAGCCACAGGGTGGTGTTGGTGAGATTCGACAGGAAGGTGCGGTCGTGGCTGATCACCAGCAGCGCGCCGCGGAAGCGCTTCAGCTCACTTTCCAGCCAGTCGATGGTCGGCAGATCGAGGTGATTGGTCGGTTCGTCGAGCAGCAGCACCTGGGGCTGGGAGACGAGACAGCGCGCCAGGGCGACGCGGCGGCCCTCGCCGCCGGAAAGCCCGTCCAGCTGGCGCGCGCCGTCCAGTTCCAGGCGCACCAGCACGGCATCGACGGCGTGGCGCGGCGCGTCGTCCCTGCCTTGCGGATCCCGTGCGACGTAGTCGGCGACGGTGTCCCCGGCCTCGAACTGCGGATCCTGCGGCAGGTAGGCGACCCGCGTGCCGGGCTGCAGGAAGCGTTCGCCGCTGTCGAGATCCTGCTGTCCGGCGATCACCTTCAGCAGGGTCGACTTGCCGGTGCCGTTGCGCCCCACGAGGCAGGCACGCTCGCCGGCCGCCAGGGTCAGGTCGAGATCGGCGAACAGCGTCGTGGTGCCGAAGGAAAGGCGCGCGTCCTTCAGGGCGATGAGGGGCGGGGCCATTCTTACCTGATACCGCGCAGCTTCTTGATCTCGTCGTAGGCCGCATTGATGGTGGCCAGCTTTTCGTTGGCCATGTCGACGAACTCCTGCGGCAGGCCCTGGGAGACCAGGCGGTCGGGATGGTTCTCCACCACCAGCCGGCGGTGGGCGTCGCGGATTTCCTTGTCGCTGGCGTCGCGGTCGACGCCGAGGATGCGGAAGGGGTCGTCCTGTTCGGCCTTTACGTTGGCGGCGCGGATGCGGTCCCAGTCACGCGCGTCGAAGCCGAAGATGCCGGCGAGCTGCTGCAGGTAGGACATCTCCTCGTCGCTGACCCGCCCGTCGGCGCGCGCAATGTGGAACAGGCCGTGCAGCAGTTCCTCCAGCACGGCGGGATTGTCGGCGAACATGCGCGCGAGCTGGCGCGCGTAGGGCTCGAAGCCGCGCGCGTCCTTGCGCGCCTGGTCGAATACCCGCCCGACGTTCTTGGCTTCGTCGGCCGGGATATGGAAAACCTGCTTGAAGGCGTCGACCTCGTCGCGCGTCACCTTGCCGTCGGCCTTGGCCAGCTTGGCCCCCAGGACGATGACGCCGATGGTAAAGGCGATCTGCTTGGTGGCGTCCGGCAGGTCGCCGGTGGCGACGCCGACCTTCATCTTGTCCACGGCATGGCCGGCCAGGGCGCCGATCAGGGCACCGATTGGTCCGCCCAGCGCAAAGCCTGCGGCGCCTCCGAGAATCTTGCCCCAAACGCTCATGTCGTCACGGTAATGGAAAGCAGGAAGGGTATGTCGAGGGCGCACAATGACGGCGCGCGGCGGGTTGCGTCAACCCACGCTGCTGCAAGGCAGCCTTTCGCACGGCGGCCCGCTCATCCGGCGCCGAGGCGGCCCAGGCCGGGGATCTTCACCGCGAGGCCCAGCGGGTCGATGCCGAAGGTCATGCCCAGCAGGTTGATCTCCAGGCCCTCCTCTTTCGCCGCCAGCAGGCCGGCGACGCCGAACAGCGAGACCTGATAGCCGGTACCGCTGGGCGCGGCGGCGACGAAGCTCGTCTCGCCGAGATAGTCCTTGCCGACGGCGGTCGGCGGCAGGTCCAGGCGCAGCGCCGGAACCTGGCGGGCGACGGTTGCGGTGAAGGTGTTGGAGTTGGGCCCGGGCCAGGTCCGGTAGGCCTCGGCGAAGGGGTAGGCAGCCACCGCGGCCTCGATCTGCGGAATCGCTGCCGCCGCTTCGGCGCCGCGCAGCTCGGCGTAGATCTCCGGCGTCGAGCCAAACCACTGGCGGTCCGGCGCGCCCTCGCGGCGCGTCAGGCCGTTGCCGCTGCGCCAGTAGCGCCAGCCGATCACCTCGTAGCTGGTATAGCTGTCGGCCCCCGCCGGCTTCACGGCGATCCAGGTATGCACGGCGAAGGCGCCGCGCCAGCCGAAGGCGCGGGCCCCGTAGACCTGGACGACGGCTTCCGGCGTGGTCGCGGGCGGCGGTGCCAGCCCGGCGATCTCGCGGCTGGCCGTCGACCAGCTGCGCCCCAGCGAGGCCTCGCCGGTCATCAGGGCCAGCGCCGGTCCGGCGAGCAGGATGCCGACCAGCACCAGCAGGCGCCGCATACTCACCGCGAGTACAGTCAATATAATCAACCCTGGCGTTAGATCTCGAATGGGACGTAGAGGCTAAGTCCCCAATATGGCGCCGGTATGACGGCTTTCCACTGTAGGTTTGGCTAATATAAGGCTTTTTTAACGCTGTTCTTGCAGATTGCCTGCCAATTGGTTCGGCGAAAAGGCCGGGTCCGGGCCGGCAAAGAGACCCCAGAAGAGTAAGGAAAGCCTATGTCGGGTGACGCGAGTGCCGCCGCTGAAGCGGAAATCATGGAAGGCCTCGCGCGTGAGGCCGCCGGCCTCGGGGTCGAGATCGTTGACGTCGCCGGCAACATCGAAGAGGTCTCCGCCCGGGTTACCCAGCAGGCCGCCGCATTTCGCGGCCTGGTTGCCAGCGCCGGCGAGGTGAACGAGAGCAACAGCCGCATTGCGACGGCGGCCGGTCACGCCCGCGAGAAGGCATCGGATACCGCCACCAGCGTCCGCGACTCAGAGCAGACGGTGCGCAACGCGGTCAACGACATCCACGCCCTGGTCGAGGCGGTTTCCGTCATCGAGGGCCAGCTCAACGGCCTGCAGGAGGCGCTCAGCCAGGTCTCCCAGGTGGCCAAGGGCATCGAGGCGATCGCCAAGCAGACCAACCTGCTGGCGCTGAACGCCACC
>DAIQBR010000128.1:6458-9034 GCA_036781105.1 Kiloniellaceae bacterium | reverse complement strand
GCTGGCCGCCATCGCCGGCGACCTCTGTGACGCCGAGTCAATGCTGGCGCTGAAGGACCTCATGGCCGGGCTCGGCTCGCCGAACCTCGACTGCCGCCAGGACGGGGCCAAACTCGACGCTGCGCCGCGCGCCGGCTACCTCTTCAACACCACCATCGCCGGCATCGAGCAGGCCGACGCCTGCCTCATCGTCGGCTCGAACCCGCGCGGGGAAGCGGCGATGGTGAACGCGCGCCTGCGCAAGCGCAGCCTGCAGGGCGGCTTCAAGGTCGGCCTCATCGGCCAGCAGGCCGACCTCACCTATCCCTACGACTACCTGGGGGCGGGCCCGGAGACCCTGAGCGAGATCGCCGCCGGGAAGGGCGCTTTCGCCGAAGTGCTGGAGAAGGCCGAGCGGCCGATGATCGTCGTCGGCATGGGTGCCCTGGCGCGGCCCGACGGCGCCGCCGTGCTGGCCGCCGCCCGCGCCGTCGCCGAGCGCGTCGGCCTGGTCAAGGAAGGCTGGAACGGCTTCAACGTGCTGCACACCGCGGCGGCCCGCGTCGGCGGCCTCGACCTCGGCTTCCTGCCGGGCGAGGGCGGGCGCGACCTGGAGGGCATCCTGGCCGGCTGCGAGGACGGTTCCATCGAGGTGCTGTACCTGCTGGGCGCCGACGAGCTGCCCATGGGCCGCCTCGGCGAGGCCGGCAAGGGGCCCTTCGTGATCTACCAGGGCCACCACGGCGATGCCGGCGCGCACCGCGCCGACGTCATCCTGCCGGGCGCCGCCTACACCGAGAAGAACGCCACCTATGTGAACACCGAGGGCCGGGTGCAGCTCGCGCGCCTCGCGGCCTTCCCGCCGGGCGAGGCCCGCGAGGACTGGACCATCCTGCGCGCGCTCTCCGAACTGGTCGGCAAGCGGCTGCCCTACGACAACCTCGGCCAGCTGCGCCAGCGCCTGATCGAGGCGAACCGGGTCTTCGCCGCGGTCGACCAGATCGAGCCGGCGTCCTGGGGCGACTTCGGCAAGGCCGGGCCGCTCGACAAGGCGCCCTTCGTCTCGCCGGTGAAGACCTTCTACATGACCGACCCGATCAGCCGCGCCTCGCAGACCATGGCGCTCTGTGCCGAGGCTTTCGCCCCCGGCGCGCAGAAGGGGGTGACCGGCACCCATGGCTGATTTCTTCGACTGGATTGTTTACTGGCTTTACAACGACCCCATCGGGCAGGCCGTTTACCTGCTCGGCAAGATCGTCGTCATCCTGATCCCGCTGCTGCTGGCCGTGGCCTACCTGACCTATGCCGAGCGCAAGGTCATCGCCGCCATGCAGCTGCGCAAGGGCCCCAACGTGGTCGGCCCCTTCGGTTTGCTGCAGCCCATCGCCGACGCGGTGAAGCTGCTGTTCAAGGAGACCATCCTGCCGTCCGGCGCCAACCGGGTGGTCTTCCTCATGGCGCCGATGCTGACCTTCGTCCTGGCGATGATCGGCTGGGCGGTGATCCCCTTCGATGCCGGCCTGGTGCTGGCCGACATCAACGTCGGGATCCTCTACCTCTTCGCGATCTCCTCGCTGGGCGTCTACGGCGTCATCATGGCGGGCTGGGCCTCCAACTCGAAGTATCCCTTCCTCGGCGCGCTGCGCTCGGCCGCGCAGATGGTGTCCTACGAAGTTTCCATGGGCTTCGTCATCATCACCGTGCTGCTGCTGGTGGGCTCGCTGAACCTCTCCGACATCGTGCTGGCGCAGAAGGGCGGCTACGGCCTGTTCTCCTGGTTCTGGCTGCCCATGCTGCCGATGTTCGTGATCTTCTTCATCTCGACCCTGGCGGAGACCAACCGCTCGCCCTTCGACCTGCCGGAAGGCGAGTCGGAGCTCGTCGAGTCCTCGGCGATGACCTTCGCCCTGTTCTTCCTGGGCGAGTACGCGAACATGATCCTCATGAGCGCGATGACCTCGATCCTCTTCCTCGGCGGCTGGCTGCCACCGATCGACATCGCGCCCTTCAACTGGATCCCGGGCCCGATCTGGCTGTTCGCCAAGATCGCCCTGGTGCTGTTCTTCTTCCTCTGGGTCCGCGCGACCTTCCCGCGCTACCGCTACGACCAGCTCATGCGCCTCGGCTGGAAGGTGTTCCTCCCGTTCTCGCTGTTCTGGGTGGTGCTCACCGCGGGCGTGCTGGTCGCTTTCGACATGGTGCCGAACACATGACGGCGGGAGTTTGAGCTATGGGTATGATCGACCGTGGCCTGCGCAGCCTGCTGCTGAGCGAGCTCATCTCGGGCATGTCGCTCACCCTGCGCTATTTCTTCAAGCCGAAGGTGACGCTGAACTATCCCTACGAGAAGGGGCCGCTGAGCCCGCGCTTCCGCGGCGAGCACGCGCTGCGCCGCTATCCCAACGGCGAGGAGCGCTGCATCGCCTGCAAGCTCTGCGAGGCGATCTGCCCGGCCCAGGCCATTACCATCGAGGCCGAGCCGCGCAGCGACGGCAGCCGGCGCACCACGCGCTACGACATCGACATGACGAAGTGCATCTACTGCGGCTTCTGCCAGGAAGCCTGCCCGGTGGATGCCATCGTCGAGGGTCCGAACT
>DAIQBR010000128.1:0-6448 GCA_036781105.1 Kiloniellaceae bacterium | reverse complement strand
GTTCGCCACGGAGACCCGCGAGGAGCTGTTCTACAACAAGGACAAGCTGCTCGCGAACGGCGACCGCTGGGAACACGAGATCGCCTTGAATTTGGAGCTCGATGCGCCCTACCGCTGAGGGGTGGCGGGGGATCTCGAGACGGTGCGTTTGATTGGGGAGTGACCCGTGGGTTGGTTAGCAGGGGCCGGACGCAGAGCCGGCCAGGGAACTGAGGGGAGGGCGGCCGCATGATTCTCCAGGCGCTGGCCTTCTATCTCTTTGCCGCCGTCACCGTGGCCGCAGGCGTCATGGTGGTGTCGTCGCGCAATCCCGTGCACTCGGTGCTCTTCCTCATCCTCGCCTTCTTCAACTCGGCGGGGCTCTTCGTGCTGATGGGGGCGGAATTCCTCGCCATGATCCTGGTCGTGGTCTACGTCGGCGCTGTGGCGGTGCTGTTCCTCTTCGTGGTCATGATGCTGGACATCAACTACGTGCGCATGCGCGAGGGCTTCCTGCAGTACCTGCCGCTGGGCGCGCTGATCGGCTTCATCCTGCTGGTCGAACTGGTTCTGGTCGGCGGCGCCTGGATCGTCTCGCCCGGCGCCGAGGCGGCCATGAGCCACCCGGTCGTGCCGGCAGGTGACATGCACAACACCCGCGCCCTGGGCGGGCTGATCTACACCCACTACATCTATCTCTTCCAGGCCTCCGGCCTGATCCTGCTGGTCGCCATGATCGGTGCCATCGTCCTGACGCTGCGCCAGCGCGAGGGCGTGCGCCGGCAGTCGATCGCCAGGCAGACCGGGCGCAGCCGCGCCGAGTCCGTCGAGGTGAAGCAGGTTCCGAGCCGGAGCGGGGTATAACGCCATGCTGGAAATCGGACTGGGCCACTACCTGACCGTCGCCGCGATCCTGTTCACGATCGGTATCTTCGGCATCTTCCTGAACCGCAAGAACGTCATCATCATCCTGATGTCGATCGAGCTGATGCTGCTGGCGGTGAACATCAACCTGGTGGCCTTCTCGACCCACCTGCAGGACCTGGTCGGCCAGGTCTTCGCGCTCTTCGTCCTCACGGTGGCCGCGGCCGAGGCGGCCATCGGCCTCGCGATCCTGGTGGTCTACTTCCGCAATCGCGGGTCCATCGAGGTCGAAGACATCAACATGATGAAGGGCTAGGGCAGGGACCATGGATCAACTCATCGTCCTGCTGCCGCTGCTCGGCGCCATCATCGCCGGTTTCTTCGGCCGCTTCATCGGCGACAAGGGCGCGATGTACGTGACCTGCGGTCTGCTGCTGGTCTCGGCCGTGCTGTCCTGCATCGTGTTCTACGACGTGGCTTTCGCCCACAACGCGCGGGTGACGGAGCTCTTCACCTGGATCGATTCCGGCAGCTTCGAGGTCAGCTGGGCACTGAAGGTCGACACCCTGACCGCCGTCATGCTGGTGGTGGTGACCGGCGTGTCCTCCATGGTGCACGTCTATTCCGTCGGCTACATGTCGCACGACCCGCACAAGCCGCGCTTCTTCGCCTACCTCAGCCTCTTCACCTTCTTCATGCTGATGCTGGTGACGGCCGACAACTTCGTGCAGATGTTCTTCGGCTGGGAGGGCGTCGGCCTGGCGTCCTACCTGCTGATCGGCTTCTGGTACGAGAAGCCGAGCGCCAACGCCGCGGCGATCAAGGCCTTCCTGGTGAACCGTGTCGGCGACATCGGCTTCGCGCTGGGCATCTGCGGCGCCTTCGTCCTGTTCGGCGCCGCCGGCTTCGAACAGGTCTTCGCCTCGGTGCCGAACTACGCCAACGCCGAGTTCGAGGCCTTCGGCATCCAGGGCCACGCGCTGACCATCATCTGCATCCTGCTGTTCATCGGCGCCATGGGCAAATCGGCCCAGCTCGGCCTGCACACCTGGCTGCCGGACGCCATGGAGGGCCCGACCCCGGTCTCCGCGCTGATCCATGCCGCGACCATGGTGACGGCGGGCATCTTCATGGTGGCGCGCCTCTCGCCGATGTTCGAGTACGCCCCGACCGCCCTGGAGCTGGTCACCTACGTCGGCGCGCTGACCGCCTTCTTCGCCGCCTCGGTCGGCCTGACCCAGAACGACATCAAGCGGGTCATCGCCTATTCGACCTGCTCGCAGCTCGGCTACATGTTCTTCGCCCTGGGCGTCTCGGCCTACTCGGCGGGCATCTTCCACCTGATGACCCACGCCTTCTTCAAGGCGCTGCTGTTCCTCGGCGCCGGCTCCGTCATCCACGCCATGTCGGACGAGCAGGACATGCGCCGCATGGGCGGCATCTACAAGCTGATCCCCGGGACCTACCTGCTGATGTGGATCGGCACCATCGCGCTGCTCGGCATCGGCATCCCCGGCGTTTTCGGTTTCGCCGGCTTCTATTCCAAGGACATCGTCGTCGAGTCTGCCTTTGCCGACCACTCGACCCACGGCAATTTCGCCTTCGCTATGGGCGTGCTGGCGGCCTTCATGACCGCCTTCTACTCCTGTCGCCTCATGTTCATGACCTTCCACGGCAAGCCGCGCGCCTCCAAGGAGACCATGTCGCACGTGCACGAGTCGCCGCAGGTCATGCTGATTCCGCTCTACGTGCTGGCCTTCGGCGCGGTCTTCGCGGGCTTCGCCGCCTACGAATTCTTCGTCGGCCACTACATGGAGGAGTTCTGGGGCGAATCCCTGGCGGTGCTGCCGGGCAACAACACCGTGGAGGCGGCCCACCACGTGCCGCTCTGGGTGAAGCTGTCGCCGCTGGTCTCCGGGCTTGCCGGCATCGGGCTCGCCTATCTCTTCTACATCGCCGCGCCGGGCCTGCCGGCGAAGACGGCTCAGGCGCTGCGCCCGCTGTATCTCTTCTCGCTGAACAAGTGGTACTTCGATGAGCTCTACGACCGGATCTTCGTGCAGCCGGCCCGCGTGCTGGGCGCCGGGCTGTGGAAGCGCGGCGACGGCGGGGTCATCGATCGCTTCGGGCCCGACGGCGTGGCCTCGACCACCCAGAGCGCCTCACGGCGCACCTCGGCGCTGCAGAGCGGCTACCTCTATCACTATGCCTTCGCCATGCTGATCGGGGTGGTCGTCCTGGTCACCTGGTACGTCTTGAGCCAGTTGGGGTGATCCAGAGATGACGGGTTGGCCGATACTATCGACGATCACCTTCCTGCCGCTGGCAGGGGCGCTGTGGATCCTGTTCTTCGTGCGCCACGAGGACGAGGCCCTGGCGGCCAAGAACGCGCGCTCCATGGCGCTCTGGGCCTCCCTGGTCACGTTCGTCGTCTCGCTCTTCGTGTGGTTCCGTTTCGACCGCTCCAGCGCCGACTTCCAGTTCGTCGAGCGCTTCGACTGGATCCCCGCCTTCAACATCAGCTACCACATGGGCGTCGACGGCATCTCCATGATGTTCGTGCTGCTGTCCACCCTGCTGACGCCGCTCTGCGTGCTGGCCAGCTGGGATGCGGTGAAGGTGCGGGTGAAGGAGTACATGATCGCCTTCCTCGTGCTCGAGACGCTCATGGTGGGCATGTTCTGCGCCCTCGACATGGTGGTCTTCTACGTCTTCTTCGAAGGCGTGCTGATCCCGATGTTCCTCATCATCGGGATCTGGGGCGGCGGCCGGCGCGTCTACGCGGCCTTCAAGTTCTTCCTCTACACCCTGGCCGGTTCCGTGCTGATGCTGCTGGCGATCCTCGCCATGTACTACGACGCCGGCACCACCGACATTCCGACCCTGCTGAGCTACCACTTCCCGGCCCAGATGCAGATCTGGCTGTGGCTGGCCTTCTTCGCCTCCTTCGCGGTGAAGGTGCCGATGTGGCCGGTCCACACCTGGCTGCCCGACGCCCACGTCGAAGCGCCGACGGCGGGGTCGGTGATCCTGGCCGGCGTGCTGCTGAAGATGGGCGGCTACGGCTTCCTGCGGTTCTCGCTGCCGATGATGCCGGAGGCCTCGGCTTACTTCGCGCCCTTCGTCTTCACGCTCTCGGTGGTGGCGGTGATCTACACCTCCCTGGTGGCCCTGGCCCAGGAGGACATGAAGAAGCTCATCGCCTATTCCTCGGTCGCCCACATGGGCTTCGTCACCATCGGCATCTTCGTGGTGAACCAGCAGGGCATCGAGGGGGCGATTTTCCAGATGCTGTCTCATGGTGTGGTCTCGGCGGCACTCTTCCTGATCGTCGGCGTCATCTACGACCGCCTGCACACCCGCCTCATCGAGCGCTACGACGGCCTGGTCCATCGCATGCCCGGGTATGCACTCATTTTCATGCTCTTCATGCTGGCCTCGGTCGGCCTGCCGGGCACCAGCGGTTTCGTCGGCGAGTTCCTGGTCCTGGTCGGCGCCTTCCAGGCCAACACCTGGGTCGCGCTGCTGGCCGCCAGCGGCATGGTGCTGGGCGCCGCCTACATGCTCTACCTCTATCGCCGCGTCATCTTCGGGCGCATGACCAAGGAAGACCTCATGGCGATCCGCGACCTGAACTGGCGTGAAAAGGTGGTCTTCGCCCCGCTGGTCGCCCTGGTGCTGTGGATGGGCATCTACCCGGCTTCCTTCATCGACGTCATGACGCCCTCGGTGGAGCGCCTGATCGAGGGCTACGAGGCCTCCCTGGCGCGCGCCGAGGCCGACGGCACGCGGCTCGCCAGCCTGTGGCCGGCGGACCTCTGGTCCGCAAGCGGGGAGGCCGCGCGATGATGATGCCCGATCTGAACCTCACGGCCGTCGTGCCGGAGCTGTTCCTCGCCTGTGCCGGCATGATCCTGCTGATGCTGGGCGTGTTCCGCGGCAATCAGGGCACCCGGCTGGTGCTGTCGCTCACCGTGGCCTGCTTCACCCTCTGCTTCGTCATTGTCGCGGTCTCCATGGGGCGCAGCGAGACGGCGCTGGGCGGCCTCTTCATCGCCGATGCCTTCGGCGACTTCATGAAGCTGCTGGTGCTCGCCGGCTCCGGCATCACCCTGATCATGGCGATGCGCTACATCGAGCGCGAGGACATGGCGCGCTTCGAGTACCCGGTGCTGGTGCTCTTCGCCACCCTCGGCATGCTGCTGATGATCTCGGCCAACGACATGCTGGCGCTCTATCTGGGCCTGGAACTTCAGAGCCTGTCGCTCTACGTGGTCGCCGCCTTCCGGCGCGACCACCTGCGCTCCAGCGAGGCCGGGCTGAAGTACTTCGTCCTCGGCGCCTTGTCCTCGGGCATGCTGCTGTACGGCATCTCGATGATCTACGGCTTCGCCGGCACGACCTCCTTCCCGGCCCTGGCGGCCCAGTTCGAAGGCGGCGGTGCGGTGCCCATCGGCCTCATCGTCGGCATCGTCTTCCTGGCCGCGGGCCTGGCCTTCAAGATCTCCGCGGTGCCCTTCCACATGTGGACGCCGGACGTCTACGAGGGTGCCCCGACACCGGTCACCGCCTTCTTCGCCACGGCCCCCAAGGTGGCCGCCATCGCGCTCATCGTGCGGGTCATGATGGGCCCCTTCGGCGACCTGGTGGACCAGTGGCAGCAGATCATCTGGTTCATCTCCATCGCCTCGATGATCCTCGGCGCCCTGGCCGCGATCAGCCAGACCAACATCAAGCGCCTGATGGCCTACAGCTCCATCGGCCACATCGGCTATGCCCTGATCGGCCTCGCCGCCGGTACCGAGGCCGGCGTGAACGGCATCCTGCTGTACATCACCATCTACATCGTGATGAACCTCGGCACCTTCGCCGTCATCCTCTGCATGCGCCAGAAGGACGTCATGGTGGAGCGCATCGACGACCTGAAGGGCCTCAGCAAGACCAATCCGGCGATGGCCATGGCGCTGGCCATCTTCATGTTCTCCATGGCCGGCATCCCGCCGCTGGTCGGCTTCTTCGGCAAGTTCTACGTTTTCCTGGCGGCCATCGAAGCCGGGCTCTATGTCCTGGCGGTGGTCGGCGTGCTCTCTTCGGTGGTCGGCGCCTACTATTATCTGCGCATCGTGAAGCTGATGTACTTCGACGATCCCATGGAAGCCTTCGACCGCCCGATCGGGCGCGAGATGGCGGTGATCCTCGCCGGCACCAGCCTGCTCATCGTGATCCTCACCGTCGGCATCGCGCCGCTGCTCGACGGCACGGCGATGGCCGCGGCCTCGCTCTTCGCGGGATGATTCCGGCGCCGAAGCCAGACCGCGATCCGCGCCTGCCGCCGCCGCCGAACCGGTATTCGACCCCTTCGCGGAACTGGCTGCGATGGCGTCGCCGCGGCCGGCAGCGCCCGATCCGGTCGGACCGGTCGATTTTGGCGGCGACCGGGCCGAAACCGACACGCAACCACATCGGGCTGACGATCGATCCGACGTTTTTGTTTCCGACGATCTCCAGGACGATGTTCTGGCGCATATGGAACTGGGCCCGAACCCGGCCGCGCCGCGCACCGGCGAGCCCGAGCAGCCATTTGCCTTCGCGCGCACGACGCCGG
>DAIQBR010000127.1:1337-9070 GCA_036781105.1 Kiloniellaceae bacterium | reverse complement strand
CGGGCAGCTGCGCCTGACGCCGGACGGCCCCGGCCGCGCCACAGCGACGCTGACCGCCGAGGAAAACGGCCTCTACCGCATCAGTGACGGCTCGCTGACCACCCTGGCGGCCGCCGGCCCGCTGAATCCCCTGGAACTGCGCGATCCACGGTCCACCGGCGCCGTGGCGGAACCGCTGGTGGAGGAAAGCGGCGGCACGGTGCACCGACCTGCCGGCCCTGCGCAAGGTCGCCGCCGACCGCGACCGCTTCGGGCGCGACTGGATCGGCCTCAAGCGCGGCGAGGGCTACGTGGTGACCGGCGTGCTGCAGATCCCGATGCTGCCGGCCCTTCTGGTGCTTTGCCTCAGCCTCGCTGCTGCGGTATTAGCATGGCAGCGCGAAGGACACTGATCGGGACCCTCCCTGCCCATGCACCGCCAGAGGCCCATGGCTCCGCTGACGAGTCCGATCATGCTGCTCGTCTTCGTCGTCGTCTGCCTGGCGGCCGGGCGCCTCGGTGCGGCGCTGACCGAGCCGGCACTGGAGACCTGGTATCGCGGCCTCGCCAAGCCGATCTGGACGCCCCCCGACGTGGTCTTTCCGGTCGCCTGGTCGCTGCTCTTCCTCGCCATGGGCATCGCCGCCTGGCTGGTCTGGAAAGCCGCCGAGCGCGGCGAGGCGCGCCTGCCGCTCACCCTCTTCTTCGGACAACTGGCGATCAACGTTGCCTGGTCGTTCAGCTTCTTCGGCCAGCGCAACCCTTTCCTGGGGCTGGTCTGCTGGGCGGCGCTCTTTGTCGCCGTGGTGCTCACCACCATTGCCTTCTCGCGCGTTTCCAGGCCGGCGGGCTGGCTGTTCCTGCCCTACCTGCTGTGGCTCGGCTATGCCGGCGCCTTGAACTTCGCGATCTGGCGCCTGAACAGCTGATCGCCCCCACCTGAGGCTACTTGGGCCTGAGTCTATTTCCGCTTAGGCGACGGAGCGGCGAACCCGCCTCCGGCGTGCGGGTTTCGCGCGGGCTTCCTGGCGCACCCGTGCGATGACGCCATACACCTCCGTGAGTGCGCCGGGTTTCAGGTCGCGCACCTGGAAGCGCTCCGGCTCCACCGGCCCCGGCAGCGAGAGGCCGCGGGCCGGCGCCGATTCGAAGCCGAAGGGGCGATAGTAGTTGGGATCGCCCACCACGACGCAGATGGCGTGCCCGGCCTTGGCCGCGGCTTCCAGGCTGTGGCGCACCAGCGCCTTGCCGATGCCCTGGCCCTGCAGCCCGGGTTCGACCGCCAGCGGCCCCAGCAGGATCGCCGGCGTGCCGGCGATCTCGATCGGCCAGTAGCGGATCGAGGCGAGCAGGCCGCCGTCGCCGGCAACCGCCGAAAAGCACAATTCCGGCAGCGGATCGAGGCCTTCGCGCAGCCGGTAGACGGTCTTGCGCGTGCGGTCGAAGCCGAAGGTCCGGTCAAGCAAGGGGGGAATGAGGGCGGCGTCTTGCGCCCGCTCGGGCACGATGGTGAAGCTCATGGTCTCTGGTCCAGGTAGGCCGCCGGTTCGGATGGCGGCGTGTGACGGCAGGCGAAAGGCCGCGCGGCAGGCGCGCAGGTCAGCTTCGTCGTCGGAGTCGTCCCTGGAACAGCATGGGCTCTCTGTATCAGCCGGATCATTAACCCGGGGTAAATAGCACGCTGTGCCGCGCCGGCCTAGCCTTCATTGCCGCGCGCGTTCCCGCCTCACCCGCCCTTTACCGTGAGCGGGGCGGCGAGGAAGGGCTCCAGGCCGGCATCCCAATAGGGTTCCGGCCCGAAGTGCTCGGCCAGAAAGTCCACAAAGACCCGCACCTTGACCGAGAGGTTGCGGGAATGCGGGTAGACCGCGTGGATGCCGGTCTGCGGGACCGGATAGTCGGGCAGCACCACCTCGAGTGCCCCGCTCTGCAGGTGGCGGCCGACGATGAAGGTCGGCAGCCGGGCGATCCCCATGCCGGCAAGCGCGGCACCGCACAGCAGGTCGCCGTTGTTGGCCAGCAGCGGGCCGTCGACCTTCACCCTCAGCAGGCCGCCCGGGGCGGTCATGTCCCATTCGCGGGGCTGCTGCTGGTTGGCGTAGAGCAGGCAGTCCTGGCCGGTGAGATCCTCCGGCCGCGCGGGCCGGCCGCGGCGCTCCAGGTAATCCGGGCTGGCGCAGATCACCGTCCGGCAGGGCGCGATGCGCCGCGCCACCAGGCTGGAGTCGCTCAGGTTGGCGATGCGGATGGCGACGTCGTAACCCTCCTCCACCAAGTCGACGAAGCGGTCGTTCATCGCCGCTTCGACGGTGATCTGCGGGAAACGGGCGTGGAAGGCCGGGATCGCGCGGCCCAGGTGCAGGAACCCGAAGGACATCGGGGCGTTCAACTTCAAGAGGCCGCGCGGTGCCGCCGAGAGATTGCTGACTGCTCGCTCCGCCGTGTCCGCCTCGTCGACCACGCGCCGGCAGGCCGCATAGAAGTTCTCCCCGGCCTCGGTGAGGGAGAGGCGCCGCGTCGTGCGGTTCAGCAGGCGCACCCCGAGCCGGTCTTCCAGGCGCGAGACCTGCTTGGAGACCGCGGACTTGCTGAGACCGAGCGCGCGGGCTGCAGCCGAGAAGCTCTCGGCGTCGACCACCTCGGCAAAGACCTCCATCTCGTCCAGACGGGCCACAGTATCGTTTCCTCTTAGAAACAATATTGTTCCAAATCTGGTTATTCATATCAGATGGAGAACGACATAGCTATTCAGCAGTGCCGCCGCCGGCGGCGCCCGGCCCGCAAATCGGGCCCCGAGCGCACCACGATACGATCAAGGGATTCCAGCCATGACCAAGGTTCTCGTCCTCTACTACAGCAGCTACGGCCACATCGAGACCATGGCCAAGGCCGTCGCCGAGGGCGCCAGAGGCGTCGCCGGCACCGAGGTGACCGTCAAGCGGGTGCCCGAGTTGATGCCGGAGGAGGTCGCCCGAAAGGCCGGCGTAAAGCTGGATCAGGAGGCCCCGGTGGCCAAGCCGGAGGAACTGGCCGATTACGACGCCATCATCTTCGGCACGCCGACGCGCTTCGGCAACATGGCCGCGCAGATGCGCAACTTCCTCGACCAGACCGGCGGTCTCTGGGCCAAGGGCGCTCTCGTCGGCAAGGTCGGCAGCGTCTTCGCCTCGACCGCCACCCAGCACGGCGGCCAGGAGACCACCATCACCTCCTTCCACACCACGCTGCTGCACCAGGGTATGGTAATCGTCGGCCTGCCCTATACCTGCCAGGAGCAGTCAACCCTGGAGGAGATCGCCGGCGGTTCGCCCTACGGCGCGACGACCATCGCGGCGGGCGACGGCAGCCGCCAGCCGAGTGAAAAAGAACTATCCATGGCGCGCTTTCAGGGCCGCCATGTGGCCGAGATTGCCGCCAAACTGGCGGCGTAACCGAGGGCGCCCGACCACGCGGCGCCGAGGATGCAAGACGATGATCGAGATCAAGAACTTCGACCGGCTGGGGCGCTTCGACAACGACTGGCTGTCGGCGCGCTACCACTTCAGCTTCGCCAACTACTACGACCCGCGCCGCATGGGCCTTGGTCCGCTGCGCGTGTGGAACGACGACACCATCCAGCCGGGCACCGGCTTCGACCTGCACGGCCACCGGGACATGGAGATCATCACCTACGTGCGCCGCGGTGCGATCACCCACCAGGACCACCTGGGCAACCAGGGCCGCACCGAGGCGGGCGACGTGCAGGTCATGTCGGCGGGAACCGGCATCATGCATGCCGAGTTCAACCAGGAAGACGACACGACGCAGATCTTCCAGATCTGGATCGAGCCCGCGGTGCACGGCGTGGCGCCGCGGTGGCAGACCCGCAGCTTCCCCAAGGTGGGGCGCGAGGGCCGTCTGGTGCCGCTCGCCTCCGGCCGCAAGGGCGACGCCGGTTCGGAAGAAGAGGGCGCCCTGCCGATCTATCAGGATGCCGCCATCCTGGGTGCCACGCTGAAGGCCGGCCAGTCAGTCGTCCATCGCCTGGAACCCGGCCGCAAGGGCTATCTCGTGGCAGCCACCGGGCGCATCACCGTGAACGGCAAGCAGGCCGCGGCGCGCGACGGCGTCGCGCTGGAGGACATCGAGGAGGTGACGATTGCCGCCGAGGAGGATTCCGAGATTCTTCTCGCCGACGTCGCCTGACAGTAAACGCGAGAGAAAGCGAGGAGCACATCATGGGACTGCTGATCGACGGCGCCTGGCACGACAAGTGGTATGACACCAAGAAGACCGGCGGCCGCTTCCAGCGCCAGGACAGCGCCTTCCGCAACTGGGTCACCGCCGACGGCTCGGCGGGCCCCAGCGGCGAGGCCGGCTTCATGGCTGAGCCGGGGCGGTACCACCTCTACGTTTCCCTCGCCTGCCCCTGGGCGCACCGCACCCTGATCTTCCGCAAGCTGAAGGGGTTGGAGGAGATCATCCCGGTTTCAGTCGTGCACTGGCACATGGGTGACGAGGGCTGGACATTCGAGAAGGGCCCCGGCGTCGTCCCCGACAGCGTGAACGGCGCGGCAAAGCTGCACGAGATCTATACCAAGGCGAAACCCGACTACACCGGCCGCGTCACCGTGCCGGTGCTGTGGGACAAGCAGCGCGAGACCATCGTCAGCAACGAGTCCGCCGAAATCATCCGCATGTTCAACTTTGCCTTCGACAAGCTGACCGGCGCGACGGCGGATTTCTATCCGGATCATCTCCGCAAGGAGATCGACACCGTCAACGATGCCGTCTACGACAAGGTCAACAACGGGGTCTACAAGTGCGGCTTCGCGACCGAGCAGAAACCCTACGAAGAGGCCTTCGACGCGCTCTTCGCGACCCTGGACGACCTCGAAGAGCGCCTGGCGCGCCAGCGCTACCTGCTGGGCGACCGCCTGACCGAGGCCGACTGGCGCCTCTTCACGACATTGCTGCGCTTCGACCCGGTCTATCACGGCCACTTCAAATGCAACCTCAGGCGCCTCGTCGACTATCCCAACCTGTGGAATTACACCCGCGACCTCTACCAGGTGCCGGGCGTCGCCGGGACGGTGAACCTGCATCACATCAAGCACCACTACTACGAGAGCCACCCCACGGTGAACCCCAGCGGCATCGTGCCCAAAGGACCTGCCATCGATTTCGCGGCCCCGCACAACCGGGAGTCCCTGAAGGCGGCCTGAGGTGGGGCTTCCGGTGCGGCCTGTGTCACCTAGCCGCGCCTGGCGATTTTCCTTTGCGGCTTGCGGGCCTACGGGCTATGTCAGGGCCGATTGCCACCCGGGCATGTGGTAGGATTCCGGCGAATAAGGGTTTAAATTCCTATGTTCACGCAGCCAGCCAGCTCCGCAGACGCAGACATCGTGACCTCCAGCGCCGTTGCCATGATGGACCGGCTGACACCGGCCGACATCAGCGACGACCCTTTTCCCCATTTCGTCGTAAAGAATGCCCTGCCGCCGGAGCTCGCGGAGCAACTGCTGGCGGCCTTTCCTGACGAAGCGGCCTTCGACGCGGACCCCGCTTATGACGGCAAGCGTCACCGGATCTATGGTCTGGCGAACGAGCGCCTGGACGCCTCGGCCGAGGCGGGCGAAGTGATCAAGGCGTTTTGCCGCACGCTGCGGGAGCCGGCCTTCGCCGACAGAATGGTGAGCCTGTTTGCCGGACATATCCGGCGCGCCTATCCCAAGCTCGATCTATCGGACATCCGGAGGAATATGAAGGCCTCCGGCAAGATCAACATCTCCGCGGCCCTCGCGGACGATGCCAGCATCAATCCCCTGACGCTGTTCACGATGCTGATCTACCTGCGCCGGAAGGACGACAGGACGCAAGGTGGCGACCTTCAGCTGTACGCCCCGCACGACCCGGGGTTTCAGTTCGACGAGAAGGGGCGGGAGCTGCCAACGGAGGTCGCGACCGTCATCAAGACGATCCCCTACGAACACAACACGGCTGTCGCCTTCATGAACGGCCCGCTGGCCTTCCACGGCGTCAGCCTGCGTCAGGCGACTTCCTACCCGCGGACGACGATCTCCTTTGCCCTGCACCTGCCCGAGCCGGTTTTCGAAATCCGCCGCAGGGGCTTCGGGCAGCGGCTGCGCCGCCTGCGCCGGCGTGTCACCAGGTTGCTACCGGCAGGTGCCTAGCCGGCGATATCCTGCGGCGCGCATGCTGGTCAATCATTTCGCGCCACCCACTGAACCTGGGATTCGATGATCAGATGACACCCGGCAGCGTCATCTCAAGGGCGCGCAATCGCCTGCAACGGATGCGACGTAAGCGTAAGGTGCGCGCCATTCTCGACGGCTCGCCCAGCCTGCAGCTGCGGCGCCAGTTCATCCGGCCGATCGATCAGCCGATGATTCTGATTTCCCAGATCCAGCGCTCCGGCGGCACCCTCGTCAATCGGCTGTTTGACGGTCATCCGGATTGCTACGTATATCCCTCAGAGCTCGCAATCGGAGGCCAGGACAAGTCCGTATGGCCGGACCTGCAGATTCTGGCCAACGCCAATGCCGCTTTCGACGTGATGACGCAGAGGTCGCTCAATTGGGTGACCACGGCACTCGACAGCGGCTTTCGCAAGGATGGCGTCGGCACGGCGCAAGAGGCCAGAAACTTCGTGTTCAATGCGGCCAGCTTCAGGCAGGTCTTCAATGAGGCGCTGGCCCCGCACAATCCTCCCACACCGCGCGACTTTCTGAACGCCTACCACACGGCCTTCTTCAACTGCTGGATCGACAACCAGACCTTCTATGCACCGGAGAAGAAGTTCGTCGTGGCCTTTACGCCCAGAGTAAACCTCGCGCCGGAGAACCACACCCGCTACTGGAGTTGCTATCCGGAGGGCTATTGGATCACCGTCGTCCGGGATCCGGCCAGCTGGTATGCCTCGGCGAGGAAGCATTCCGGCAGGTATGGAAAATTTGATGAGGCGATGTCGGTGTGGCGGCACTCCATGGAGGCCTCTCTCGAACTCAAGCGCCTTTATGGCGAGCGCGTGATTCTGCTGAGTTTCGCCAACCTCCTCGAACGTACGGAAGACTGCATGCGCGGCATCTGTGAGCGTACAGGTCTGGATTGGAGTCCGATTCTGCTCACGCCCACCTTCAACGGAATGCCGGTAGTCTCAAACTCCAGTTTCTCCGGGTCCAAAGGCATCGACACTTCGGCGGCGAAAAGAAGTGCTCACGAAGATCTGGACGAGGTCGCCAGGCGGCGGCTGGAGGACCTGCGCGCGGCGTTCACCTCCGCGCGCGAATCCTTCGATTTCGAGCCGCACTAGCCCGAAATTCTGCAGGCGCAGCGGGTGAGACCGCCACTAGAGATCGAATTCCGCCAACAGTGGCGCGTGGTTCGAGCGCGGATCGTCGTCGGCCATCGTCGTCTCGTCGGGCAGCGTCTTGTTGTCGATCTCGACGCCGGTGCAGCTTGCGGCCAGGGCGGGCGAGCAGAGGATGTGGTCGAGCATGCGCCGGCGGCCGCCGTGTCGCAGCGTAAAGCGGTGCTCTTCGGGCAGCCGCAGTTCCAATGCCTCCAGCGCGCGCCCGGCAAGCGCCGCGTTGCCGCTGTCCTCGACGCCGCCCTGCAGGAGGCGCGAGGGAGTCTCCTCCTCACCGGCGTTGAGATCGCCGCAGATGGCGAGCAGTGCGGCGGGATCCGCATCGAAGATCTGCTCGGCCAGCAGGCGGGCCTCCAGCGCCTGGCCGCTGCGCTTCAGCGTGGCG
>DAIQBR010000127.1:0-1299 GCA_036781105.1 Kiloniellaceae bacterium | reverse complement strand
CGAGCTAGCCGCCGGGGATCGGCGCGGCAAGCGGGCTGCGCAGGTGCAGGTTCATCACGTGCAGTGCCCGGCCCGAAGGAAGATCGAAGACCGCGTACAGCAGCGGGCGGTCCCAGGTCAGAGTCAGCTCGCGCGCCTGCGCCGGAGTCGCGGTGACCGAGCGGTAGGACAGCGGCGGTACCAGCCGGTGATGCAGTACCTCGGTCCGGCGCGCCGGCCAGCGGCTGACGATTGCCAGGTTGTGCACGTCGGTGATGGGTTTTTCCGAAGCTCCCCCGGCGGCGAAGACATGGAAGTCGCGGTAAACCGTGTCGGTCAGCAGCCGCTCGAGCGCGATCAGCTTCCGCGCGGACTGCCCCCGCAGATGCTGACCGTTCACCTCCTGCAGACACAACACGTCCGCACACAAGCGATCGAGCTGCGGCGCCAGCAGCGCCGCGCGGCGCTGGAAGGCGGCCTCCCCCTGCAGCGACAGGTCGAGACTTTCCAGGTTGAAGGTGGCAATCCGCATGAAGCTCCCTGGGGTATCATTTGATCTCAACACATTAGCCCATTTGCGCTTGTATCCGAATGACCTGGCGCAAACAGGGACCCGGCGGCGCCCGAACGGGAAAGCGTTTGCCTGGCGCCTTTGGCCCTCTAGACTGAGCCAAGCAATGGCCCGCAAAGGGAGAAGTGTTCTTGGTCGGGCACAATCTCGACATCTGGCACTCGGAAGACGAGCCGCGGCTCGGCGCCGTGCTGGCCGAATGCTGGCATCTGCTGACCGATGGCGCCGCCGATCCGCAGCATGACTTCCATCTGACCTCCCTGGCGACGCCCCACGCCGGGCTGGGCTGCACGCTGCGTACCGTGGTGCTGCGGCGGGTCGATGCCGAGGCGCGCGAGCTGTGGTTCTACACCGACCTGCGCAGCCGCAAGATCGGCGAGATCCAGGAGGACCCGCGCGTTGCCCTGCTGTTTCACTCGCTGAGCGACGACACCCAGGTGCGCGTGCAGGCCGAAGCGGTGATCCACCATCGCGACGAAGTGGCGGAGAGCGCCTGGCAGGCCCTGGCGCCACGCCGGCGCCGCGACTATCTGATCTCCGGCCCGCGCGGGCTGCCTTGGGCCTGGGCCACCTCGGGTCTGCCCTCGGAACTGGAGGGCCGCGACCCCAGCGAGACGGAGAGCGAGGCGGGGCGGTTGAATTTCGCCGTCGTGGTCTGCCAGGTGCGCCAGATGGACTGGCTGTTCCTTACTCCGTACGGCCACCGCCGCGCCAATTTCGCCTGGAACAGCGCTGGGAAGCTGCAAACC
>DAIQBR010000126.1:6220-9165 GCA_036781105.1 Kiloniellaceae bacterium | reverse complement strand
AGACGAATCGGCGCCGGAATGGCAAAGATCACCGTGGAGATGAGGCCCGGCACCACGCCGAGGCCGAAGAGGATCAGCGTCGGTATAAGATAGACGAAGGTCGGGATGGTCTGCATGAGGTCGAGCACCGGGCGGATCGCCGTGTAGAGCCAGGGCCGATGCGCCGCGGCGATGCCGATCGGCACGCCGATGACCATGCAAGTTGCCGTGGCGAAGATCACCAGGGCCAGGGTCTCGATGGTCTCCTCCCAGTAGCCGATGTTCACGATGAGCAGCAGGGAAAGCACGATGCCGACCAACAGCCAGACCGAGCGGTGCAGCCAGAAGGCGAAGGCCGCGAGTATCGCGATCAGCGCCAGTGCGGGCACCGCCAGCAGGATGTCGATCAGGCCCTCAATGAGGAAGCCCAGCACATCGGAGATGAAATTGAAGAACCAGGCCGCGTGGTCGTTCAGGAAGTCGACGAAGGTGCTGATCCAGTCGCCCAGCGGAATTTTGTACTTCTCAAGGAACTCCATGGCGGAAGTTCTCCCCCTTTATGCCACCTTGCCCGCCCTTAAAGCAGAACGGTCAGGCCGCGAGGCCTGACCGTTCCAGCTTACACGTTTCAGCGCCGGCGGTTACAGGCCGAGATGGGCCTTCACAGCGGGCAGGCCGTCCTTGCCGTCGATGGTCTGGACTCCGGCGAGCCAGCCGTCCAGCACGCCCGGGTTGGCCTTCAGCCACTCGGTGGCCGCGACCATCTCGTTCTTGCCGTCGTTCAGGATGGCGCCCATGATCGCGCCTTCCATCGGCAGGCTGAACTTCAGGTTATCCAACAGCTTGCCGACGTTGGGGCATTCGCCGGTGTAGCCCTTGCGCACGTTGGTGAAGACCGTGGCGCCGCCGTAGTCCGGGCCGAAAAAGTCGTCGCCGCCGGAGAGGTAGACCAGGTCGAAGTTGTTGTTCATCGGATGCGGCGCCCAGCCGAGGAAAACAATGTCCTCCTTGCCCTTCACCGCGCGGGCGACCTGCGAGAGCATGCCTTGCTCGGAAGACTCGACCACCTCGAAGCCCTTCAGGCCGAAGGCATCGCCGTCGATCATGTCGAGGATCAGGCGGTTGCCGTCGTTGCCCGGCTCAATGCCGTAGATCTTGCCGTCCAGGCTGTCCTCGAATTTCGCGATGTCTGCGAAGTCTTTCAGGCCCTTCTCGGCGGTGTAGCTCGGAACCGCCAGGGTGTACTTGGCGCCTTCCAGGTTCGCGCCCAGCACCTCGACCGAACCCTCGTCGCGGTACTTGGCGATGTCGCCTTCCATGGTCGGCATCCAATTGCCGAGGAAGATGTCGATGTCGCCGTTCTTCAGGCTGGCGTAGGTCACCGGTACCGACAGTACCTCGGCCTCCGGCTCGTAGCCGAGGCCCTCCAGCACCACCGAAGTGGCCGCCGTGGTCGCCGTGATGTCGGTCCAGCCGACGTCGGCAAAACTTACTTCCTTGCAGGCCGCCGGATCGGCCGCCTGAGCGCCAGAGGGGGCGGTGCCCATGGCGGCCACGAACGCCAGCGCCGTCACGGCGCCGCAGAGGGCGTCGCGCCCGCGGAATGTCGTCTGCATAATTCTGCCTCCTGTTTTTCCCTGTCGTCCCTGTCTCGTTTTTTGGCCTCTCCGGCCTTGCACCGGGAAGGCGGGCCGGTCACGGGTTCACCGGCAGCTTAGCGCCGGTTCCCGGGCCGTCATCGCTTTTTCGAAAGCCTGGGGCGAAGCCTAGTTTTTCTTGATTGAACGTTCAATCAAAATAAAATATCCCTGTCCTCAGCGGGCTGGCCCAAGCGGAAAGCCCGTCCCCTGCCCTGGCGCGAATGGAGGCTGCGTAAGCGGATGCCCAAGGTCGGAATGGAGGATCTGCGGCGCCGGCAGCTCATCGCGGCGACCATCACCTCGATCCACGAGGAGGGTTTCGCCAACGCGACCATCGCGCGGATCTCGCGCACCGCGGGGCTCAGCGGCGGCATCGTCGCCCACTACTTCGACGACAAGGCGGGGCTGCTGGCGGCCACCATGCGCTCGCTGGCGCAGAGCCTGCTGCGCGAGACGGTGACGCGCCTGAAGGCGGCCGAGACGCCGGAAGAGCGCATCGACGCCGTCATCCTCGCCAACTTCTCCGACTCGCAGAACGACCCCGAGTCGGTTTCCGCCTGGCTCGCCTTCTGGTCGGAGGCGCGCAAGACGCCCGCGCTGTGGCGTATCCAGAAGATCAACGAGCGTCGCCTGCTCTCCAACCTGCGCCACGCCTTCAAGCAACTGCTGCCGGAAGACGAGGCCCGCATGGCCGCCGCCGGCCTCGCCGCCATGATCGAGGGCCTCTGGCTGCGCTGCGCGCTCACCAGCGGCCCGCTCACCGTAGACCAGGCACGCGCCATCGCCCGCGACTACGTCGCGCGGCTTCTGCAGAAGGATTGACCCCCCAGCCGTGACTTCCCCCGCCAAAGGCAACCTGCCGGAACAGAAGCTCTACATCCACGGGCGCTACCAGGACGCCCTCTCCGGCCGCAGTTTCGAGACCGTGAACCCCGCCACCGGCGAGGTCATCTGCAGCGTGCAGGTGGCCGGCGCCGAGGACGTCGAGGCCGCCGTCGCCTCGGCGCGCGAGGGCTTCGCCAGGTGGTCGCGCATGAGCGGCACCGAGCGCGGGCGCGTGCTGAACAAGGCGCAGCGCATCCTGCGCGAGCGCAACCGCGACCTGGCGATCCTCGAGGTGCTCGACACCGGCAAGCCGATCCAGGAGGCCGAGGTGGTCGACGTGATCTCCGGCGCCGACTGCATCGAGTACTACGCCGGTCTTGCCGCCTCGCTGCACGGCGAGCACATGGACCTGGGCGGCGACTTCTTCTACACCCGGCGCGAGCCGCTCGGCATCTGTGCGGGCATCGGTGCCTGGAACTACCCGATCCAGATCGCCTGCTG
>DAIQBR010000126.1:0-6191 GCA_036781105.1 Kiloniellaceae bacterium | reverse complement strand
CAAGCCGGCGGAACTGACGCCGCTCACCGCGCTGAAGCTGGCCGAGATCTACACCGAGGCGGGGCTGCCCGACGGCTGCTTCAACGTGGTGCAGGGCTTCGCCGAGACCGGCCAGGCGCTGACCCGCCATCCCGGCATCGCCAAGGTCTCGCTGACCGGCGAGGTCGGCACCGGCAAGAAGGTCATGGCCGACGCGGCGCAGTCGCTGAAGCACGTCACCCTGGAACTCGGCGGCAAGTCGCCGTTCATCGTCTTCGACGACGCCGACATCGAGCACGCGGTGAACGGCGCCCTGCTGGCGAACTTCTACACCCAGGGCGAGGTCTGCTCCAACGGCACCCGCGTCTTCGTGCAGGAAGGCCTGCACGATGCCTTCCTCGCCCGCCTGGTGGAAAAGACCAAGGGCCTGAAGCTGGGCGACCCGCTGGATCCCAAGACGCAGATTGGCGCCCTCATCTCCAGGGAGCACTGCGAGAAGGTGCTGGGCTACATCGACCTGGGCCGCAAGGAGGGCGCCGAGGTGGCGGTCGGCGGCGGCCGTCCGGAAAATGCTGCCCTGGCGCGCGGCAACTTTGTGCTGCCGACGGTCTTCGCCGGCTGCAACGACGACATGGCCATCGTGCGCGAGGAGATCTTCGGCCCGGTCCTGTCGCTGCTGTCCTTCAAGGAGGAGGAGGAGGTGATCGCGCGCGCCAACGCCACGCCCTTCGGGCTCTCCGCCGGCGTCTTCACCCGCGACCTCGCGCGCGCCCACCGCGTGGTGGCGCGGCTGGAGGCCGGCACCTGCTGGATCAACACCTACAACGTCACGCCCATCGAGATGCCCTTCGGCGGCGTGAAGCAGTCCGGCATCGGCCGCGAGAACGGCCGCATCGCCATCGAGCACTATACTCAGCTGAAGAGCGTCTACGTCGCCCTGAACGGCGTCGACTCGCCGTACTGATCAGAGTTCTTCCTATGCCCGAGACTCAAAGCTACGACTACATCATCGTCGGCGCCGGCTCCGCCGGCTGCGTGCTGGCCAGCCGCCTGACCGAGGACGCCGACGTGCGCGTGCTGCTGCTGGAGGCCGGCGGGCGCGACAACTCGATCTTCATCCACATGCCGGCGGCGCTGGCCAAGCCTTTGGCCAACGACAAATACAACTGGTTCTACCACTCGGAGCCGGAACCGCATGTGAACAACCGCCGCATGTACTGCCCGCGCGGGCGCGTCATTGGCGGCTCTTCCTCGATCAACGGCATGGCCTATGTGCGCGGCCACGCGCGCGACTACGACCGCTGGGCCCAGGGCGGCCTGCCGGGCTGGGACTACAGCCACGTGCTGCCCTACTTCCGCAAGGCGGAGACCTACGAGCGCGGGCCCGACGCCTACCGCGGCGGCGACGGTCCGCTGCAGGTTTCCGCCGGCGCCTGCCGCAACCCGCTGTTCAAGGCCTGGATCGAGGCGGGCCGCCAGGCCGGCTATCCCATCACCCAGGACATGAACGGCTACCAGCAGGAAGGCTTTGCCCACATGGACATGACGGTCCACCAGGGCCGCCGCTGGAGCGCCGCGGTGGCCTACCTGAAGCCGGCCATGGCGCGGCCCAACCTGACGGTCTGGACCCGCGCGCTCACCACCCGCGTGATCTTTCAGGGTAGCAAGGCCGTCGGCGTGGAGCTGGCCAAGGGCCGCGAGCGGGTCGAGGTGCGTGCCGGGCGCGAGGTGATCCTCTGCGGCGGCGCGATCAACTCGCCGCAGGTGCTGCAGCTCTCCGGCGTCGGCCCGGCCGACGAACTGAGACAGCACGGCATCGAGGTGGTGCACGACCTGCCCGGCGTCGGCAAGAACCTGCAGGACCACCTGGAGGTCTACGTGCAGCACGCCTGCACCCAGCCGATCACGCTCTATTCGGCGCTGAAGCCGTGGAACCAGGCGATGATCGGCATCTCCTGGATCCTCTTCAAGACCGGCCTGGGCGCCACCAGCCATTTCGAGGCCGGCGGCTTCATCCGTTCAAGAGCCGGCGTCGAGCACCCGGACCTGCAGTACCATTTTTTACCGATCGCGATGAACTACGACGGCAGCCACCCGGCCGGCGGCCACGGCTTCCAGGCCCACGTCGGCCCGATGCGCTCCCAGAGCCGCGGCGAAGTGACGCTGAAGTCGGCCGACCCGAAGGAGGCGCCGCGCATCCTCTTCAACTACCTCTCGCAGGAAGCCGACCGCCAGGAGTTCCGCGCCGCCGTGCGCCTGACGCGGGAGGTCTTCGCCCAGAAGGCCTTCGATCCCTTCCGCGGGCCGGAGCTGGCACCCGGCCCCGAAGCACAGAGCGACGCGGAAATCGATGCCTTCGTGCGCGCGCACGTGGAGAGCGCCTATCACCCGTCCTGCACCTGCAAGATGGGCAACGACGACATGGCGGTGGTCGACGGCGCGGCGAAGGTACACGGGCTGGAGTCTTTGCGCGTGGTCGATGCCTCGATCATGCCCTCCATCGCCAGCGGCAACCTCAACGCCCCGACCATCATGCTGGCCGAAAAACTCGCCGACACCATCCGCGGCCGCGAGCCCCTGCCCGCCTCCGACGCCCCCGTGTGGATCGCCCCGCACTGGGATAGCGGGCAGCGCTAGGCCGCGGCTCCACACTCCCGCGGGAATGATACAATCAGCCAAGGATGATCTGAATCGCCGACCACAAAGCGTGGCGGCCTTGTGGAAACGACAGCGCCGCCAGCAGGATCGCTTGGACCGAGATGACAAATCGCAGATAAGTTACGAACGGTCGCTTCCTGGTCTTGTGCCTCAGGGCCCACTTGCCGGCGAGGGCACCGAACGTTCCGCCGAAAAACGCCAATGCCAGTAGCGTCTGCTCCGAAACACGCCAAAGCTTGTTCCGCGCACAGTACTTGTCCCAGGCGAAAGCCAGGAAAGCCGTCAGGTTGATTGCGAGGGCATAGCAAACGGCGACAATCTGAAGATCGCTCAAGGGCATAAGGAGCTCCGATCCCTCCCGGCAAGGTACATATCAGCCAGCTGTTGTCCTCGCACGGCGGGAGAGTCTTGCTACCGCCGGCGTAAATATTTTCTAAAGGGGGAAAGCATGGCCTACGGCTTCAACCCGCCCGGCATCTGGGGACCCAAGGGGCGCGCCTTCTCGCAGGGCGTCATCGCCGGCGAGGGCGTGACGCTTTACGTCACCGGGCAGGTCGCTTGGGATGCGGAAAACAACGTCATCGGTGAAGGCGACGTGGCCGCGCAGATGGAGAAGTGCCTCGACAACACACGGGTCATCCTGGAAGCCGCCGGCGGCATCCTGGATGACATCGTCTCGATGACGATCTACTTCCTGGACCGCGCCCACCTGCCGGCGATCCAGGAGGTGCGCCGGCGCCATTTCAAGGTGGAAGGCGCGCCGGCTAGCATTCTCATTCAGGTGAGCGGCCTGGTGATCCCGGAGTTCCTGGTCGAGGTGGCGCCCATCGCGCACATCCCCCACAAGCGCTTCAAGAGGCCGGAGAGTTAACTCAGTCCACGAAGGCCTTTTCCACTACGTAGTCGCCGGGGTTGGCGTTGGAGCCTTCGACGAAGCCGAGGTCTTCGACGATGCTCTTGGTGTCCTGCAGCATGGCCATGGAGCCGCAGATCATCACGCGGTCTTCGCGCGGGTTCAGCGGCGCGATGCCGAGGTCGGCGAAGATGCGGCCGTCCTGGATCAGGTCGGTGATGCGCCCCTTGGTGGGGAAGTCCTCGCGGGTGGTGGTGGCGTAGTAGGTCAGCCTGCCGCCGACCATCTCGCCGACCAGGGGATCCTGCCCGATCGAGTCGACGAGCCTTCTGCCGTAGCCGAGGTCGGCGACGTTGCGGCAGGTGTGGGTGAGGATGATCTGGTCGAACTTCTCGTAGGCTTCCGGCTCGCGGATCAGGCTGGCGAAGGGCGCGATGCCGGTGCCGGTCGACAGCATGTAAAGGCGCTTGCCGGGCGTGAGCGCGTCGAGCACCAGTGTGCCCGTCGGCTTGCGGCCGAGCAGGATGGTGTCGCCTTCCTTGATGTGCTGCAGCCGCGAGGTCAGCGGGCCGTCCGGCACCTTGATGGAGAAGAAGTCGAGGCCGTCGTCCCAGGAGGGGCTGGCGATGGAATAGGCGCGCAGCAGGGGCCGGTCCTCGTTCATCAGCCCAAGCATGACGAACTCGCCGGAGCGGAAGCGGAAGCTGGCCGGCCGCGTCACCCGCAGCGAGAAAAGCTCGTCGGTCCAGTGCTGCACCGAGAGAACCTTCTCGGCGGTTACAGACTTGGGAAGAGCGACCTGGGGCAGGGCGGGACTATCGGTCTGCATGAAGGGGACTCCTATCGACTTGCTGTACCAACGCCGGACAACAAAAAGGCGCCTGCGGGCCGGCTGCCCCCAAGTGCCTCTCTTCCAACCCCGCTCGCGCCAAGCTTATGTAAGCGTTTTGTTTTTCCCGGCGGGGAAAAGAGCCCGCCGTCTGGCGCGTCGCCTTTTATGCTACGGGCAGCCTTTGTGCCAGCCCCGCAGCAACCTTTATACACTTAGCATGCGCCAAATAGGATTTAAATACATTTTTTATATGTATTATTGCTCGATCAGCGCTTCCAGGCTCTCCAGGCGGTCGGCCTCCTCCGCCGGCTTGTCCCAGCGGATGCGGTGGATGCGTGGGAAGCGCAGGGCGACGCCGGACTTGTGGCGCCTGGAGCGCTGCACCGCGTCGAAGGCGACCTCGAAGACGAGGCCCGGCTTCACCGCGCGCACCGGGCCGAAGCGCTCGGTGGTGTTGGCGCGGATCCACTTGTCGAGCTGCAGCAGTTCCTCGTCGGTGAAGCCGAAGTAGGCCTTGCCGACCGGCACCAGTTCCGCGCCCTCCTCGCCTTCTCGCCAGGTTCCGAAAGTATAGTCCGAGTAGAGCGAAGAGCGCTTGCCGTGGCCGCGCTGGGCGTACATCAAAACCGTGTCGAGGGTCAGGGCGTCGCGCTTCCACTTGAACCAGGGGCCTTTGGGGCGGCCGGCGAGGTAGGGGCTGTCGCCGCGCTTCAGCATGAGCCCTTCGATGGACTTCTCGCGCGCGGTCTCGCGCAGCGCGGAAAGTTCCTCCCAGGCGGAAAAATCGAGCAAGGGCGAAAGGTCGATTCGCGGCGGAGACTCTTCCGCGTGCCACTCCTCCAGCCGCGCGCGGCGTTCGTCGAAGGGCCGCTCGCGCAGGTCCGCGTCGCCGTGGAAGAGCATGTCGTAGACCCGCAGGTGCGCCGGGTAATCCTCCAGCGTCTTCACCGTGACCTTCTTGCGGTTGAGGCGCTGCTGCAGGTCGTTGAAGGGCGCGATCTCGCCGCCGCGCGCGACCAGAAGCTCGCCGTCCAGCACCGCCTCGAAACTCACCGTCTCCATGAGGTCGGGAAAGGCCGAAGTGATCTCGTCGCCCGAGCGCGAGAACAGCCGCGCCTCGCCGCCGCCGGCGGCCAGCTGCACGCGGATGCCGTCCCACTTCCACTCCGCGCGGAAATCGGCGGGATCGAGCTTGGCAAGCTCCGCCTCTTCCAGCGGATTGGCCAGCATGAGCGGGCGGAAGGCGCGGCGCAGATCGATCTTCGGCGGCGGCGCCTTGCCCTCCAGCCAGGCGAAGAGTGGCACGAAAGGCGGCGTGACCCCGTGCCAGACCTCCTCGATCTCCTCCAGGGGTACGTCGCCCAACTGCGCCAGGGCGGTCTTGGCGAGGCGTGCCGAGACGCCGACGCGCAGGGCGCCGGTGATGAGCTTCAGCAGCGCCCAGCGCCCGGTCGGGTCGAGGGCGTCGAGCCAGGCCTCGACCAGCCGCGGCGCCTCGACGCGCCCGGCGCGCGACAGATGATCTACCACTTCGCTCAGCGGCGGCTCATAGTTGGCCCTCTTCTCTTCCGGCCAGATCAGCGCCACGGTCTCGGCCATGTCGCCGACATAGTCGTAGGACCAGCGGAACAGCTCCGGATCGACGCGGCTCTCGATGAGGGCGCGGATCATCGCCGGCTTGGCGCCGGGAAACTCAAGACGCCCGGTCAGCACCGCCAGGGCAAAGCCGCGGTCGGGGTCCGGCGCGGCGCGGAAGTAGTCGCTGAGCAGGCGCAGCTTGGCGTTGCGCGCCGAGGTGTAGGACAGGCGGTCGAGCAGTTCGGCGAAGCGCTTCACGCCTGCGCCTCCTCTCCCCTGGCATCCTCTTGC
>DAIQBR010000125.1:0-9209 GCA_036781105.1 Kiloniellaceae bacterium | reverse complement strand
CGGTGTCGGCCTGCTGGTGGTTGTTGGTGATGGCGATGGAGTAGAACTCGCCCACCGAGTTGTCGCCCTGCAGGATGCAGCTCGGGTACTTCCAGGTGATCGCCGAGCCGGTCTCGACCTGGGTCCAGGAGATCTTCGAGTTGCGCCCGCGGCAGGCACCGCGCTTGGTGACGAAGTTGTAGATGCCGCCCTTGCCGTTCTCGTCGCCGGGGTACCAGTTCTGCACCGTGGAGTACTTGATCTCGGCGTCGTCCAGGGTGATCAGTTCGACCACCGCGGCGTGCAGCTGGTTCTCGTCGCGCATCGGCGCGGTGCAGCCCTCCAGGTAAGAGACGTAGGAGCCTTCGTCGGCGATGATCAGGGTGCGCTCGAACTGGCCGGTGTTCTGGGCGTTGATGCGGAAGTAGGTCGACAGCTCCATGGGGCAGCGCACGCCCTTGGGGATGTAGACGAAGGAGCCGTCGGTGAAGACCGCCGAGTTCAGGCAGGCGTGCTTGTTGTCGCCGTAGGGCACCACCGAGCCGAGGTACTTCTTCACCAGCTCCGGGTGGTTCTTCACCGCCTCGGAGATCGGGCAGAAGATGACGCCAACCGCTTCCAGGTTCTTCTTGAAAGTGGTGGCCACCGAGACGCTGTCGAACACGGCGTCGACGGCGACGCCGGCCAGCATCTTCTGCTCGTTCAGCGGGATGCCCAGCTTTTCGTAGGTCTCCAGCAGCTTGGGGTCGACCTCGTCAAGGCTCTTAGGGCCGTCGTCGGGGGACTTCGGCGCCGAGTAGTAGTAGGAATCCTGGTAATCGATCGGCGGGAACTGCACCTTGGACCAGGTCGGCTCCGGCATGGTCAGCCAGTGGCGATAGGCCTTCAGGCGCCAGTCCAGCAGCCATTGCGGCTCGCCTTTCTTGGCGGAGATGAAGCGGACGATGTCCTCGCTCAGGCCCTTGGGCGCGGTATCGGACTCGATGTCGGTGACGAAGCCGTACTTGTACTTATCGAGGGCGCGGACCTGTTCGACTGTCTCGACTGTGGCGGCCATTCAAAAACTCTCCTGCAGACCCGAATGCTTATGGCGCATTCTTGAACTCACTGTTTGACCGTGCCGCGGGGCACGACGGTTTCCTTCGCCAGGGTGCTGTCGGAAACCTCGGGCGGCACGCCGAAGGACGGTGGAAAGGCCATCATGTCGGCCAGGGTGACCGAGGTGAGGGCCTCGCGGATTGCGCCGTTCACCTTGTTCCAGTTGCCGCGCATGGGGCAGAAGGATTCGGCATCGCAGGTATCCGTCGCGCCCTCGACGCAGGCGGTCAGCGCGATGGGGCCCTCCAGCGCCTGGATGATCTGGGCGACGGAGATTTCCTCCGGCTCCGCGCTCAGCGTGTAGCCGCCGGCGGCGCCGCGTTGCGAGGTGACCAGCTTGGCCCGGCCCAGCAGGTTCAGGAGCTTGGCCACGGTGGGCAGCGGCACCCCGGTATCGTCGGAGATCTGCTGCGCCGAGCGGGTCTCGCCGCCGCGCAGGGCCATCTGCGACATCACCACCACGGCGTAGTCCGTCAACCTGTTTAACCGGAACATGGGAAACCCCAATCCTTACCAATATGGTATGGTATTTAAATATAAGATATTCCGGGAGATTCAAGCGATAACCGCTCGCAACTGACGGGGTCCGGGCCCGGCCGGCGCCGTGCGGCGGCGCCTCCAGGGTATAGGGCCGCCGGGGCCATGAGAAAAGGGGAGGCACGGAATGCCTCCCCCTTTTCGAATGCCGGGATTCCGGTGGATCTCAGGGCTCGCTGCTGTTGGGGCAGTTGCCCGGGACGGAAGCCTGCTCGGCGTCGCTCTCGCAGCCGCCGGTGGCTTCGTATTCCGGATAGTGATTGCAGGGGCCCTCGTAGGAGGTCTGCGAGGCATGGTCATGGCAGCCATGGTTGGCGGAGGCGCCGGCGTTGCCGGAAAGGTGCTTCGGCAGGCTCGGCCGGCCGGGGCCGGTCGGCCGCGGCTGCGCCTTCAACTGCTGGGCGGCGACCTGCAGGTAGGGGCCGGCCGGCGCAGAGGTCGAGGCGGCGGCAGGCAGGGACGCGCCCAGCAGGACGGCAAGCCCCGCTGCCAGGGCCGTCGCGGTGTTGGCGGTCTTTGTGGTCGTCTGCATGGCGATGATCTCACTGAAAATGGCGGGAAGGGCGGATTTGTCTGGCGGACCGCCGGGGCGGCGCTGCGGTTGCGATGATTCTGGGTCGTCGCAAGGGCGCGCAGGGTTCAAACCGCCGTCCGATTTGTCCCCTGAAGGCTGTTTCGTTCCCTGCAATCTGTGATTTAGTATCTGGGCTTGCTCATCGCCTGTACCAAAGGCGGAGAGCCTGAGCCTTGCAATCACCTTGCCCTGCCCCCTAGTTTTTGCGGGCACGGCTGCAGGGCCGATGTCGTAGTACAAACGCACGCCAAGGCGGATAAACAGAACCGGAGAGTTGATATGCGCGTGAAGAGCGCCCTGACGATCATGACATTTGCCGCTGCCGCCGCGCTGGCCGGCCCGGCCCTTGCCGAGGGCGACGCAGCCGCCGGCGAGAAGGTCTTCAACAAGTGCAAGGCCTGCCACACCGTTGAAGAGGGCAAGAACCGCGTCGGCCCCAGCCTCTACAACGTCATCGGGCGCGCGCCGGCCAGCGTCGAGGGCTTCCGCTATTCCAAGGCGATGGAGGAATTCGCGGCCGATCATGTCTGGGACGAGGAAACCCTGAGCGCCTATCTGGAGAAGCCCAAGGATCTCGTCAGCGGCACCAAGATGGCCTTCGTCGGCCTCAAGAAGGCGGAGGACCGCGACGACGTGATCGCCTACCTGAAGCAGTTCAGCCAGTAGCCCTGGCGCCTGCGCGAAGTACCCAGTAGAGCCGGGCCCGCGCCCGGCTCTATTCGTTTCGGCGACAGGTTCAGGACAGGCCGAGAACGCCGCGCAGCGGCGGCGCCAGCAGCACCGCAAGGTAGGCCCCATAGCCGCCCAGCAGCACAGCGCCCTCCCAGCGTTCCACCTTGGCCCGGGTCAGCGAGAAGACGATGACCAGGATGGCCGCCAGCAGCATCACCCAGATGTCGAAGCGGACGATCTCGTCCGGGACCTGGAAGGGCCGGTAGAGCGCCGTCACGCCGAGGATTCCCAGGATGTTGAAGATGTTGCTGCCGATGACGTTGCCCAGGGCGACGTCGCCGTGGCGCCGCAGGGCGGCAACCACCGAGGTTGCAAGCTCCGGCAGCGACGTGCCAACAGCGACAACGGTGAGGCCGATGACGGTCTCCGAGATGCCGGCCAGGCGGGCCAGCCCCACGGCACCCACGACCAGCAGGTTGGCGCCGTAAACGACGCCGGCGAGGCCGGCCACGGTCAGCGCGAGGTAGAGCGCCAGGGATCTGCCGCGTGGCGGTGCGCTCTCGACTTCCTCGGCGAGGTGGGTCATCGCCGGGTCTTCCAGGCCGCGGCGCCCGCTGTAGTAAGCGACGAGGGTATAGCCGGCGAGCAGCACCACGAAGGCGGAGCCCCAGAGGCGCCCCACTTCCCCCAGCAGGCAGACCAGCAGGGCCAGCAGGCTGGCGCCGATCAGCACGGGTCCGTTGGCGCGGAAGGTTCCGGCCGACACCGCGATCGGCGTGATCAAGGCGGCGATGCCCAGGATCAGCAGGACGTTGGCGATGTTGCTGCCGACCACGTTGCCCACGGCGATGCCCGGCGCGCCGAGCCGCGCGGCTTCGATACTGGCAACCAGCTCCGGCAAGGAGGTGCCGAAGCCGACCAGGGTGAGCCCGATGACCAGCGGCGCGATCTTGAGGGCTTCGGCGACGCCGACGGCGCCGCGCACGAAGAGGTCGCCGCAGACCAGCAACAGCACGAGCCCGGCGGTCAGTTCAAGGTAGATCACGAAGGCCGCCTTCCGGTGCCGCAGGACGCCCGCTCTGCGCTTCCGCCATCGCCATGGCCGCTTCGGCCTCCGCGTCGGCGCGGCGCAGCGACGGCAGGTACAGCAGCAGGGAAGAGGCGACGAAGACGCTGGAGTAGGTGCCGATCACCAGGCCCCAGGCCAGCGCCAGCGAAAAGTTGCGCAGCACCGGGCCGCCGAAGACGAGCAGCGCCATCACCGCCAGCATGGTGGTGCCGCTGGTCAAAAGCGTGCGGCGCAGCGTCTGGTTCACGCTGCGATCGATCAGTTCTTCCATGGGCAGCGATTTGTAGCTGCGCAGATTCTCGCGCACCCGGTCGAAGACCACAACGGTGTCGTTGATCGAATAGCCGGCGATGGTCAGCAGCGCCGCCAGGATGGTCAGGTTGAACTCCAGCTGGAAGATGGCGAAGAAGCCGAAGGTCGCGATGACGTCGTGGAAGGTGGTCAGCACGGCGGAAAGCCCGAACTGCCACTCGAAGCGCAGCCACACGTAGATGCCGATGAGCACGACCGCGAGCAGGGAAGCGAACACGGCGTCGCGCAGCAGTTCGGCGCTGACCTGCGGGCCGATGGCTTCCGTGCGGCGGATCTCAAAGCCGGGTTGCAGCGCGCCGGTGACCGCAGCGATGGCATGCTGCTGGGCTTCGGGTCCCCCGGGCGGCTGTTGCAGGCGAACCAGCAGGTCCTGGCTGCCGCCGCCGGCCGGTCCGCCGATGGCTTGCAGGGTGACCTCGCCGAGCCCGAGGCCGCCCAGGCGGCTGCGCAGTTCGGTCAGGTCGAAGCCGTCGCGGGCGCGCGCCTCGACGAGCAGGCCGCCTGCGTAGTCGACACCCAGGTTCAGGCCCTGGGACCACAGGGCGCCCAGGGAGGCGAGGGTGAGCAGCAGGGTGAAGAGAAAAGCGCAGCGGCGCCAGCGCATGAAACGGAAGCGCGTGTCGTCGGGAATGAGCCGTAGCGGGCGCAAGTTGGGATGGCCTGGCAACGGACTTGAAAGCCGAAGGCCCCGAACGGCAGGGCGCCGAAGGTGCAATGGCCTGAACAAGATCGCCGGATAGATGGGGCGGCGCCGAGAGGAGTTTAAGCCCCTCCGGCGTGATTTATTTCGGGCCGCCGGGCAGGGCGGAGGGGCGGCCTGGCGACATCGCTTGGACCCAGCACTTGGCCAGGCCACTTGGCCAGACCTCTTGGGATAGCTCTGAACTTGTGGCTATAGTCGGGACGACTACCAGCGATTGGGGGAACGCCGATGCGGCACCATCTCTGCGGCCTGGCGTTCTGCGCCTTGCTCTGGCTGCCGTCGGCCGGGCCGGCGGGCGCGCAGGAAGCGGTGACGGACTCCGGTGCCTCGCAGGCGCTCCAGCAACTCCAGGCGGGTGGCCAGCCGCTCTCCGAAGCGGCCGTCCGCGACCTTGTCGCCCGCCTGGACGACGTCGAGGTGCGCCTTCTGCTGCTCCAGCGACTGGACGCGCAGGCGGGTGCCGGGGCGGCCGCCGGTCCGGACATGACCGGCATGATGTTGCAGTGGCGCGACCTCGCCGACAGGTTCCGCGACAACGTTGCGGCACTGGTCGCCAGTGTTCCCGACATTCCCGCCGGCATTGCCGGCGCCATCGAGCGCCTGCCGCAAGGCGGCTCTGCCATCGTGCTGTTCTGGATCGGGGCGGGCCTGGCCGCGATGATGCTGGCCGGCTGGGGCGCCGAGCGCGGGTTGCGCTTTGCCCTTCGTGGGATCTGGCGGCAGGTCGTTCATCCGGGCGCGGAGGACCGCCCGTCGCGGATCGCCTGCCTGCTCCTGCGTCTGGTGCTGGAGTTCGCTTTCCTTCTGGCCTTTATCGCCGGCGCGCTGCTGCTGTTCTTCATCCTCTGGCAGGGCAACGAGGTGACACGGTCAGTGGTGATGACCTATCTGACCGCCGTGATCGCGGTCCGGGTCTTCGTCATCTTTTCGCATTTCCTGCTGGCACCGCTTCACCCGCAGCTTCGGCTCGTCCGGATGACAGATGCGGATACCGGCTTCCTGCACCGTCAGAACATCGTGATGGCCGCCATTGCCGCTTTCGGCTTCCTGACCTGCAGCCTGCTGCAACAGCTCGGGCTCGCCGGGGCGCCGCACCAGGCGCTGGTTTTCATGGTGGGCTTCGTGCTCTTCGCCACCCTGGTCTACACCATCCTGCGCGCCCGCAAGGCGATCAGCGCCGACCTCGCCTGGGATGCAGCGCGGCAGAGCCGTTTCCAGCAACTCCTGACGCAAAGCTGGCCGGCCATGACGGCGGCTTTCGTCGTCTTGCTCTATCTGGCCATCATCCTGCTGGTGTTCACCGGTACGCAGGTTTCCTACCTCGCGGTATTCGGGACCTTGCTGACGGTGCTCTTCGTGCCGCATTTCGATGCGGTGCTGGAGCGTTCGGCGCGGCGCCTGGAGGCGGAGACCGCGGAGGACGCCAGCGGTGAGTTCGGCATCGTCGGTTACCGCGCCGGGCGCATTGCCCTCTATGTGGCGGCGGCCCTGTTCCTTGTCCGCATCTGGGGCGTCGACCTTTTCGGTCTCGCCGAGCGCAGCGTCGGCGGGCGCATCGCCGGCGCCTTGCTGGACATCGGTCTGACGGCGCTGGTGGCCTATGTCCTCTGGGAGATGGCGCGGATCGCCATCGACCGGCGCCTCGCGGCGGAGGTAGCGGCAGCGGGCCCGCAGGCCGAAGCCGAGGCCGGCGATCAGGGCGGAGAGGGAATGTCCCGGCTGCGCACGCTGCTGCCGCTGATGCGGGTCACGATACAGGTGACCATCGTGGTCATGGCGGTGATGATCGTGCTCTCCTCCCTCGGTGTCGACATCGGCCCGTTGCTGGCCGGCGCCGGCGTGATCGGCCTCGCCGTCGGCTTCGGCGCCCAGACCCTGGTGCGCGATATCGTGTCCGGCGTGTTCTTCCTGGTCGACCATGCAATTCGCCTGGGCGAATACATCGACGTCGGGTCAGTGAAGGGGACGGTGGAAAAGATCTCGCTGCGCTCGCTCAGGCTGCGCCACCACCGCGGCGCCCTGCACACCATTCCCTTCGGCGAGATCCAACACCTCACCAACTACAGCCGCGACTGGGCGATCATGAAGCTGGAGTTCCGCGTGCCCTTCGACACCGACCTGGAGAAGGTGCGCAAGATCTTCAAGAAGATCGGCCAGGACCTGCAGAAGGATGAGGAACTCGGCCCCGATTTCCTGCAGCCCTTCAAGTCCCAGGGCGTGCTGCAGACCGACGACAGCGCCTTCGTCATTCGCGGCAAGTTCATGGCCAAGCCGGGGCGCCAGTTCATGATCCGCCGTGCGGTCTTCCAGGCGGTGCAGAAGGCCTTTGCCGAGGAGGGCATTCACTTCGCCGACCGCCGGGTGACGGTGAACGTGCCGGGTGTCGAGCACTTGGAGCCGGAGGAGCGGGCTGCCGTAGAGAAGGCGGCAGCTTCCGCTGTTGCCGCGGCCGAAGCGCAAAAGGAAGCAGAGGCGGCGAAGTCTTAGGTCTTGCCACGGCGGCACGGCGCGACAGAATGGCCCGCAACGAATCTCCGGCTCAAGACTAAGCAAAGGAACAGGCAGCGACATGCAGGCAGCGGTAACCACGGTCGACCATCCCCTGGTGCAGCACAAACTGACGATCATGCGGGACAAGGACACGGCCTTGCCCGAGTTCCGCCGCCTGCTGCGCGAGATCAGCCTGCTGCTGGCCTACGAGGTCACCCGCGGTCTGGAGTTGAAGCAGGTCGAGGTGGAGACGCCGGTCGACACCATGACCGCGCCCATGCTGGCCCGGCCCGAACCCTGCCTCATCACCATCCTGCGCGCCGGCAACGGGCTGCTCGATGGCATGCTGGACCTGATTCCCTCGGCTTCGGTCGGCCACGTCGGCCTCTACCGCGACCCCAAGACCCTTCAGCCGGTGGAGTATTACTACAAAGTGCCCAAGGACATGGGGCAGCGCCTGACCATCGTGGTCGATCCCATGCTGGCCACGGGGCACACCGCGGTGGCGGCACTCGACCTGCTGAAAAAGGATGGCGCCAAGGAGATCAGCTTCGTCTGCCTGGTGGCGGCGCCGGAGGGCATCGCCGAACTGCAGAAGGCGCATCCCGACGTGCCGATCTTCACCGCCGCGGTCGATCAGAAGCTGAACGAGAAAGGCTACATCGTCCCCGGCCTGGGCGATGCCGGCGACCGCATCTTCGGCACCAAATAGGGCCGGCTCAGGCCGTCTCGGCGGCGCGCAGAATGCGGGCGATCTGGCCCAGCCCGGCGGCGGCCAGGGCAATGGCGGCCATGGCGAAGAAGGCCAGGGCCGGGTCGATCTCGTAGCAGGCGGCGGCCAGCAGCATGGCCCCGCCCATCGCCAGCCCGCCGGACAGCGCCGAATTGAGGGTCTGCATGGTGGCGGCGAGGCGCGGCGGCGTCGAGCGGGTGATGTGGTGCATGGCCGCCAGGTGCGTCGCGGCAAAGCTGGCCGCGTGCAGGCCCTGCACGGCGGTCAGCACCGCGAGATCACTGCTCATGCCGGTCACCGTCCAGCGCAGCGCGGTGGCGAGGCCGGCAACCACCAGGATGCGGCCCGGGGTGAAGCTGGCCGGCAGGCGGCGGCTGAAGGCGAAGAACAGGATCTCCGCCACCACGCCCACGGTCCACAACAGGGCAATGCTGCCCTCCCCGATGCCGGCCGCCTTCCAGGTCAGGCTGGAAAAGGCGTAGTAGGTGGCGTGGCTCGCCTGGATGAGGGCGGCCGCTGCCAGGAAGGTCAGGATTCCCGGGCGCGCGAAGAGCCGCAGCAGCCGGCCCAGGGAGATGTCCTCCACCGCCGTGCCCGGCAGCGCCTCGGTGGTCTGCCGGGGCAGCGCGGCGGCGGTGAGCAGGGAGCCGGCGAGCCCGGCGAGCACCACCCACAGCACCCAGTCGATGCCCGCGGCGTCCATCAGGTATCCGGTCGCGAGACTGCCGGCGACGAAGGCGAGGCTGCCCCACAGGCGGATCCGTCCGTAGTCGAGGGAGTGGCGGTAGACCGCCGCCATGGCCTGGGTCTCGGCCAGCGGGATCAGCAACGGAAAGCAGGCCGCCGCCACCAGGTGAAGGGTGAGGATCCAGACGAAGCCGCTGGCCGGGATGAAGGCGAGGAAGGCAAGCACGCTGACCGCCGACAGCAGCACGACGGTGCCCTTGCCCCAGCCGGCGCGGTCCGAGAGGTGGGCGAGCGTCGGGTTGGACGCCAGTTTCGTCCAGGAGCCCAGCGCCATCACCAGGCCGATCTCCGCCGC
>DAIQBR010000124.1:1104-9214 GCA_036781105.1 Kiloniellaceae bacterium | reverse complement strand
CCCGCACGAACGGCGTCTCTCGTTGCACGAACGGCGATTCCGGCGCGAATCCTGGGAATTTCAGCCTTGTACGTCCGCGCGGCGGGGTCCTGCTGCGGCGGTTTCGGACAACGCCTCGGCAACACCCTCGGCAATCCGGCGGGGCCGCTCGCCCAGTCCGTGAAAGCGGGATTGCGCCGGCGGGCGCGGGTCGATCTCCAGGACCTTGGTGCCGGCGGCGACCGCAACACCGCTGCGAACCGTACCCCGCACGGTCCCGGCGATCGGTGCCGCGACCGGCTGGCCGCCCAGCCGCGCGGCCATCTCTCCGGCGGCGACGGCCGCGCCAATCTCCTTCACCGCTTCCCAACGCCCCTCGCCCGCCGCATAGACCAGGCGCTCGCGACCGACGCCGGCGATGGACTTGGGTTCGCCTGCCAGCGCCTGAGTCGCGCCGGCACGGATCACCCGGCCCAGCGCCGCGCCCCAGTTCGTCTCCACCGCGACGTCGACGTTGCCGCCGGCAACGAAGCCCGGGCCGCAGCCAATGACCAGCGGGGCGAGGCCGCGCTGATCCTCCGCCCGCGTTCGCTTGCGCATCCGCGCATCGACCAGCGCCGCCCAGTCGACGGCCGCCAGCGCCTCCTCCAGCGTGCAGATCAGCAGGGGGATCGCCGCCGCAGCGGCACACGCCTGTGGCAGCGCTCCTGGATCATCGAGGCGATGGGCCGCGACGCCCTCCAGCGTCGCCGAACCGTCGAACCAGGCATCGGCGAAGCTCATCCGCCGCCGATGAGTCTGCGGTGACTCGGCGCCCTGGTGCAGCACAGGGCACCACCCGCCACTCCACAGCCGGTGGGCGGCCGCCGAGGCCACCTCGCCGACACCGCGAATGAGGACGCTGCGCGCTTTCGGAAGGGGAGATGTCACGGGGAGCGGTCAGATCCCCAGCGCCGCGCGCAGCTTGGGCAGGCGGGCGCGGCTCACCGGCACGGCGTGGCGCTCGGCGCAGTCCAGTTCCAGCAGGCCCTGGTCGCGCACCCGCTTCAGCGCCGCGGCGTGGGCCACGTTCACGATGTGGCTGCGGTGCACGCGCAGGAAGGCCGCCGGGTCCAGACGCTGCTCGATCTCCGAGATCGAGAGGTTGCAGAAGTGGGTCTCGGCGCCGTCGAAGACGTAGGTGTAGTGGGCGTCGGCGCGCACCGCGTAGATCTCCTCCGGCGCCAGCAGGCGCGTCGTCCCCCCTACATTCACGGGGATGCGGTTCACCGGGATGCGCGGCACCGCCGGCGTCGGGGCAGGTTCGCCGGCCTCCTCGTTCGAAGAAACCAGTTTAAGCCGCTGTGCCACGGGCTCTTCCGTCCCGGCATCGCCCTGCTCCGGCGTCTCCCCGGTGCTGTCGGGCAGGCGGTCGGGCAGCAGCACCAGCAGGAACAGGCCGCAGATCACGAAGGCGGTCACCGCCACCACGATGGCCAGCAGGTCCAGGCTCAGCACCGGCGCCGAGATCTGCACCAGGTCCTCGGCCGGCAGGAAGCTCGCCGCCGCCATGCCGGTGTAGTGCATGCCGGAGATCGCCAGGCCCAGGCAGGCCGCCCCGGCCATGAGGTGCGGCTTGTGGCTTGGTGAGAAGGCGAGCCAGAGGGCGAGGCCCGAGGCCGCCACGGCGACGCCGAAGCTGGCCGCCACCAGTGCCGGCGAGTAGGTCACGAGGCAGTTGGCGCGCAGCGCCGACATGCCGACGTAGTGCATGATGGCGATGCCGGCGCCCATCAGCAGGCCGGCGCCGGCCAGCCGCTTGGGCGTCAGCTGCCCGAAGGAGGCGACGAAGACACCGAGGCCGACGACCAGGATGCAGACCAGGGCGGAGGTCAGCGTCCACAAGAGGTCGTAGGTGACGGCGATGGGCAGCTTCACCGCCAGCATGCCGATGAAGTGCATGGCCCAGATGCCGACCCCCAGCGCCAGGGCCGAGCCTGCCAGCAAGGCCTTGCGGCGGCCGGCCGCGCTGGGCGCGGCGCCCAGGCTCGCCAGGCGGCGCGCCAGAATGAGGCTGACGTATCCGCCCTGGATGGCGATCACCACCGAGAGGGCGATGATCGCGGGGTCGTAGGTGACGGGCACCGTTCTCTCGCCTTTCCTCCCCTGACCCGGCCCCCTCTCTAGCCGGAGGATTGGCCGAAATCCGGTTGGCCGAAGGGTTGCGGCGGCCGCCCCGGGCCCGCCGTCTCCTCCGCCTTGTTCGCGTCATTCTAGAACAAAAGGGGCTCGGGGGCCATGCCGTCGCGACGCGGCGGCACTTCGCCCGGCACGGGAAATTCTTTTCCCCCACACAGAATCCGGCTTCACAGCCGCTCAACCTGAAGTACTATGAGCCACGGGGATGGGGGAACCGGCGGCAGGCTGGCCGATCCGGGCCGCAAGAGTCGGATTTCTCTCATATATCTGAAAACAGAGTGGTTTCCGGGGGACTCTTAAAGCGCATGTCCACAACGGTTCTCAACCGCCGATCCGGCGGAACGCGTGCTCTTTCCTTGCTCTTCGCACTCGCGGTGGTGGCACTCACCGGCGCCTGCGCGCAGACCCGCAGCGCCGGCCCCGAGGTGACTCTCGACAGGTCCGACGGCAAGGTTTCGGTCCTGCTCATGCCGGCCGACGTGGAGCTCTCCCTGCTCACCACCGGCGGCCTGCTGGAGCCCAACGCCGAGTGGACCGAACAGGGCCGGCAGAACGTCATCGCCGCCCTGAAGGCGGAGATGGCCGAGCGCAACATCGAGGCAGTCTCCTATGCTGACGACAGCGACCCGACATACCAGATCGCGGCGACGGATGAGCAACTGGTGAAGCTGCATGAGGCGGTGGGCGGCGCAATTATGACGCACAACTACCTCCCGGGGCAGACGCTGCCGACCATGAAGGACCGCTTCGACTGGACTCTCGGGGCAGGTGCCCGGCAGCTGCGCGAAGCGCACGAGGCCGATTACGCGCTCTTCGTCTATGCCGAGGATTCCTTTTCCAGCGACGGCCGCGTCGCCCTGAACATCGCTCTGGCCCTCCTCGGGGCCGGCGTGCATGGCGGGCGCCAGGTCGCTTTCGCCTCCCTTGTCGATCTCGACGACGGCCGGGTGGTCTGGTTCAACGTGCTGCAAAGCGGCGGCGGCGACCTGCGCGATCCCAAGCTCGCGCGCCAGGCGATCGACCAGTTGCTCGACTCCTCGCCCCTGTGATGACCGGCTTCAAGGCGCTCCGCTTCATCCTGCTCACCGCTCTGGTGGCGGCAACGGCGGCCTGCACCGGCGCGACCCGCGCGGACCTGAAGGCGGGCGAGGTGCCGCCGGCCGATACCGTCGAGGCCGGGCTCTGGCTGGTGATGGAGAAGGTCGAAACACAGGTGCGCACCTCCGGCAGCGTGATTCCGGACCCTGAGTTGCAGGCCTACGTCCACGACATAGTCTGCGAACTCGCCGCCGAGCACTGCGCGAACTTGCGCACCTACGTCGTAAATCATCCGGGTTTCAACGCCTCGATGGCGCCGAACGGCTTCATGATCATATGGAGTGGATTGCTCCTGCGCTGCGAGAACGAGGACCAGCTCGCAAGCGTCATCGGCCATGAAGTCGCCCACTACGTGCGACGCCATTCGGTGCAGCGTTGGGAGACCGCGCGCAACAGCATGACTGCTGCACAACTCTTCGGCCTCGCCACAGCAATCATCGGCGTTCCGGTCGGCCCGCTCGCCGCCCTGGGTGCCTATGGACACATTCAGGCCTATGGCCGCGACCATGAGCGCGAGGCCGACGCCATGGGGTTCACCTTGATGAACGACAAGGGTTACGACCCTCACCAGGCCGCGCAGATCTGGCGCAACCTCATTGCCGAGGAGAAATCCGCCGAGAACGATGAACCCGACCCCTTTTTCTCATCGCATCCGCCCAGCGAGGAGCGCATGGAAACCCTGGGAGAGCTTGCGGCGGCGGCCGATGCGACACCCACAGCCGACAGCGCGCGCTTCCACCGGCTGATGAAACCCCATCGTGCCGACTGGCTGGAAGACGAGATCGATCTCGGCCGCTTTGCCGAGATGCAGGTCGTTCTCGAACGTCTGAAGGACAGCGGTCAGAACCCCGGTGTCGTCTGGTACTACCTGGGTGAGGTGCTGCGCCGCGATGTCGAAGTCGAGGATAAGAGCGAAGCCGTCACCGCTTTCCGCAAGGCGTTGGAATTCGACGATGCCCCTGCGGTGACCTACCGCAGCCTGGGCCTGCTACTCGCTTACCAGGGCGACAAGGAGGGCGCCTACGACGCCTACGAGAGCTATCTCGCGGCTGCGCCGGATGCCGACGACGCAGCCATGATTCAATTCTATATGCAGAAGCTGGAGACCAAGTCTTGATGAGCAGCCTTAAACTCGCCCTCTGCGTGATCGCCATCGGCTTCGTCGCCGGATGTACCGCCTACCGGGAGGTCCCGCCCGCCAAGAAACAGGAGATCGGCGGTATCTTCCGGGTCGAGCCTGCGTCGAGTTGGAGTGCGCTGAAGACCGGTCGGGGTGAAATCTGGACGGTCGACGGCTTTGGGCTGGAACGGCTGGCCTTCATCACCAATGTCGCCGACGGCAGCCCGCTCCTGTCGCAGAGCCAGAGCAAGGAAGCGCCCACCTTTCACAAGGACATGACCGCCACCGACGTGGTCGACCTCTATGAGGCCATGCTGACCTCCAACGGCTACTCGCAGATCAAGGTGGTCAATCTGCGTCCGCACAGCATTTCCGGCCAGGACGCCTTCCGCTTCGACTACAGCGGTTTCGACGACAAGGGCTTGGCGAAGCGCGGTATGGTCGTGGCTCTGATCGATGCGGAAAAGGGCCTCAACCTCGCCCTCTACGAGGCGGCGGAGGAGCACTACTTCGAAGCCTACAAAATCGACGCCGAAAAAGTCCTCGGTTCTCTCGAAAAGATCTAGCGCAGACCTTCCTGTCGGCCCTCCCCCTACCGCACCGTGACCTCGACGCGGCGGTTGCGCGGCTCGTCGGTCTCGTCCGGGGTCGCCACCAGCGGATTGCTCTCGCCGTGCGAGGTCACGCTGATGAGCGCCCGGTCGATGCCGACGCGCAGCAGTTCGGCGCGGATCGCCTCGGCGCGGTCCAGCGCCAGCCGCGCGTTGCTCTCGGCGCGGCCCACGGTGTCGGTGTGGCCGGTGACGGAGACCTCCGGCGCCGGGTACTCCTGGATGCTCGCCAGGATGTCGGGCAGATGGCGCCGCGACTCCTCGGTGAGGATGTCGGTGCCGGTGATGAAGTAGAGCAGGAAGCTGCGCGGCTTCAGCGGGCTGGCCTGCAGGGCGGCGCCCCAGGTCTGCTCGATCTCCTCTTCGCTGACCGCCTCGGGCGCACTGGGTGCGGCCTCGGCGCTGGCCACCTGGGTGCCCTCGCCGGCCCGCTCGATGGTCTGGCTGCCGCCCTGGTTCTGCACCGTGATGGCGCCGACGCTGCCGTCTTCTTCCTCCAGCAGCACGAAACGGTTCTGCCCGGCGCAGGCGGCCAGGGTCAGCAGCAGGGCGAAGGTCAGGACAATGCGCAGCATGGCTCAGTCTCCTTCCACTTCGGCGAGGAACCGCGTGCCGCGCACCGCCACCGTGGCGACCGGCGTGCGCACCTGCACCGCGTCGGGTGCCAGCTTCGAGATGACGCCGGAGACATACAGCAGCGTGCCGCGGAAGAAGTCGATGATGAAGGCGAGGCGTCCTTCGGTCGGCGCGAATTGGAACTCGGTGAATTGCACCCGCGAGTTGGGCCCGATGGACAGCCGCGAACCGTCGGTGAAGGTCAGGCCCACCGAACCGGCCTCGGTCTCCACCACGTCGGCGACGAAGATCGGCGCGCCGACGTCCAGCGCGCTGCGTTCGTCGGCGCGCAGCACCACGGCGCTGCCGTCGATCACCTTCACCCGCGCGACCTGATCCTGCTGCTGCGCCTGCACCGGACCTGCACCCAGGGCAACAGCGACGAGCAACACCGCAAACAGACGCTGTGTCCAGCTTTCCCGCCGCACGCACTGCCGCCGCCATGCCCCCCGGCTGTCATCCTCGGGCTTGTCCCGAGGATCCATGGTGCCGCTTGGCGCCCGGCCCCTCTCGTGGATCCTCGCAACCAGTGCGAGGATGACAGTTGAAGAAGTTGCACCCGCCCTGCGCGCCCCTTGGCATACAGCGGCCAGCTGATCGGGACTGCACAATCTCGTCATCTCACGCTCTCTCCCTCTGCCTTTCACCGGGTCCGCGCACGCGTTCGGCGGGGAATACCAGGGTCGCCGTGGTGCCGCGGTTGCTCATGCTGGCGATCTCCAGCTTGCCGCCATGCATTTCGATCATGGCCTTGGTCAGGGGTAATCCTAGTCCGATTCCTTCGAAATTCGATGCCAAAGCGTGATCGATGCGCCGGAACGGCTCGAAGGCTTCGACGATTTCCTGGTCGCTCATGCCGATGCCGGTGTCGGAAACCGACAGCCGGAAGCTGCCGTTCTCGGCCAGCACGCCCACCACCCGCACCCGGCCGCTGTCCGGCGTGTATTTCACCGCGTTCGACAGCAGGTTCATGACCATCTGGGTGAACATGCGCGGATCGCCCCACAACCGCGGCAGGGTCGACTGGCTGTCCAGCACCACTTCCGTGCTGCGCCGGCGATAGGCCGCGGCCACCGTGCGGATCGAGTCGTTCAGCAGGTCGCGCACGGAGAACTCGCTCTCGCTCAGCGTGCTCTCGCCGGCTTCCACCTTCGACATTTCCAGAATATCGTTCACCAGCGACAGCAGGTGGCTGCCCATGTGATGGATATCCTCGACGTAGTCGCGGTATTTCGCCGGCTGCACGGGGCCCAGGATGCCGCGTTTCATCATTTCGGAGAAGCCGAGGATGGCATTCAGCGGCGTGCGCAGCTCGTGGCTCATGTTGGCGAGGAAGCTGGTCTTGGAGCGGTTGGCCGCCTCGGCCAGCACCAGCGCCATCTCGCGCTCCTCGTCGCTGCGCCGGCGCTGGCGCTGAGCTTCGACGATGCCGAGGCCGAGGATCACCAGGGTGGTGAGCACGAAGACCAGGGCCGGGTAGCTCGGGTCGAGCAGCAAACCGTAGCGGGCGAAAGCGAAAAGCGCGCCGCCGAACAGCACCAGCAGCACCAGCAGCGGCGCCGCCTGGCTCGCCCGGCCCGGCAGGTGGCCGCCGACGACGATGCAGCCGAAGAACAGCGCGGCGGTGACCAGCAGCTCCCAGAACACCGCGAAGCCGGGGCGCAGCAGGTAGTGGTCGGCGACGAGGTTCTCGACCGCGATCGCCTGGATGTCGAGCGCCGAGACCGCGGCGCCGGCGGGCGTCACGAAGCTGCCGCCCAGCCCGTTCGCGGTGACGCCCAGCAGCACGATGCGGTCCGCGATCGTCTCGGCCGGCACGGCGCCGTTCAGCAGCGCTGCCGCCGATACGCGCTCGAAGCGCTCCAGCGGCAGGTCGCGCAGCCACACCTCGCCGGAGAACGCCGTCTCGATCGTGAAGTCGTCCAGGCTGACGCCGGCGATCCCGGGGCCGTCGATCGCCACCGAGATGGCCGGCACCTGGCGGGCGACGCGCACCACCTCCACTGCGAAGGAAGGCATCACCGCATCGCCGACCAGCATGACGATGGGCATGCGGCGCACCACGCCGTCGCCGTCGTACTCCAGGCTCGCCACGCCGAGGCCGCTGGCCGCCTGTTCCAGAATCGGCAGGTTGCGCAACAGGCCGGGATAGCGGCGGATCTCCGCCGCGCCCTGGTGGCCGAGCCGCAGCAGCACCGGCACGCTGGGCGTGGTGGCGGCGAGCGCCACCGTCTGCGGTGCTCTCGCGGTCACGGCAGCGCCCAGCACCGCCGGCACCTGGCGCAGGCTGAAAGCCAGCAGCGAGTCGTTGGAGGGCAGTTGGGCCAGGCTTTCGCGCAGCGGTGCGTCGATCGGAAAGCGCTCCAGCACGCTCTCCGGAGACAGGCGGTCGGGCTCCGGGAAGAGGACGTTCACGCCCAGGGCCTGCGGGCGGTGGCGCGCGATCTCGCTCACCACGTCGGCCAGGATGTCGCGCGGCCAGGGCCACTGGCCGCGTTCGGCGAGGCTC
>DAIQBR010000124.1:0-996 GCA_036781105.1 Kiloniellaceae bacterium | reverse complement strand
GGCAACGGCTCGGGGTCGGCGAACCGCAGGGCGATCACCGCGCAAAGCAACAGCCAGACAAGGCCTCTCCAGACCCAGCTGGCTGCGGTTGCCGAAAGCCTCAACGGCCCCATGGACAGACGGCTCCGTCAGCTACCCAAAAACGTGCATGGGAAAGCGGGAAAGTGCGCCGCTGTCTCGATTGTCTACGGTCTCTCCACCGCCGCTCGGATCATCCGGCCCCATACCGCCGTGCCCGAAACCGCGGCACAAGGCGCCCCCACCTCGCTCAGGGCCGGCCGGCCCCAAGCGGTGCCGCCCTGCAGATGCCAGGATAGCACGGGGGCAACCCTGTAGTTCAACAACTTGATTAGATCGAATGCCGGCTATTTCTGGGTAGCCCGGCCGCGTTAACTAATTGGCCAAAAAGAAAAATCTGGGCTTCCGGTGCCCCTTATCCGGGCGCCTGGCCGGCCAGCTCGCGGATCTCCTTCAGCAGCACGCCGGGGACCTGGATGCCGTCCCGGGCGGCCTTCTCCCGGCTGGCCAGACGGCGGCTGCCGGGCAGCCTCGCGCCCTCCTGTTCCTCCAGCGCGGCGACCAGGATCTCCAGCCGTTCGAAGAAGGTTCCGCCCGACATCCTTGCGGGGTCGATCGCCAGGATGAACTGGCCGACGCCCGGCGGCGGACCCTCGGCGGTGAAGAAGGAGGAGGCCTCGAAGGCGTGGTTGGCGCCGATCAGGCTGGCCGAGAGGATCTCCACCATCAGCGCCAGCGCGGCGCCCTTGGCGTCCCCCATCGGGATCATCGTGCCGGCCAGCGCCGCCTCGGGATCGCTGGTGGGACTGCCCGCCGGGTCCAGCGCCCAGCCCTCGGGAATCTTCTCGCCGGTCTTGGCCGCGGCCATCACCTTGCCGCGCGCCACCTTGGACAGCGACAGGTCGATCACCAGCGGCGGCGCGTTGCGGCGCGGCGCGGCGAAGGCGATGGGGTTGGTGCCGAAGATACCCTTGCTGC
>DAIQBR010000123.1:0-9263 GCA_036781105.1 Kiloniellaceae bacterium | reverse complement strand
GATGGCTGCCGGTTCAGGCCGGAACGACGCGGGGGAGATTGCCGAGGCTGAGCAGCGGGCGGCCCGGCAGGTCGAGCAGGGCGTCGCGGATCGTGTCGCTGTCGTCGAGCGCCGCGGCGTCACAGTGCAGCAGCGTAACCCGCACCGCGCGGAGCGGCACCGCCGTGTGCTGCAGGGCCTGCTCCAGCCGCGTGGCGACACCCTGGGCGGCGGCGGCGTCGTCGACGCCCGGCGGGTGAATGAAGATCACCACCAGCGCCCCGTCGTCGGCCAGCTCGGCGATCAGCGAGCGGTCCTCGATGGCGCCGAGGCGCGCATCACTGCCGGGGGCCAGCGTGACACGACAGAGCGAGAGGCGCTGATGCAAGCCCTTGAGGCGACGCAGGCTGCGCACGATTCCGGACGGCAGCCGGGCCGCGCGGGGGACCGCCTCGCCGGATGCGGAACGCGCCGGCCGGGCTTTCGGTCCACCCGACCGGCGCAGGGGAAGCTCGGGGGAGTACCCGAAGGGAGGGGCCGTCAGAATGCTTCCCCTTTCCCAGCTCATGTCCTCCGGCGCGCTCCCCAAGGGACCGAGGGGACCGCCGCCGAAGTTCTCAACATGAGGACTCTGTTTTCTCCGCATCACGATGAAGATACAGCGCCAACGCAACTGCTGGGTGCGTCAAAGTTGTGGCGGGATTCCCAACGATATAAACAATTTAGCAAGCATTGCGGCGCCGGAAAGGCACTGTGACCGGAATGGGCCTTACGCTGCCAGGGGAAAGCGCATGACCATGGCGAGGCCGCCGTCGGGACGGTTCTCCGCGCGGATGCTGCCGCCGATCGCCTGCAGGTTGCGGCGGACGATCCACAGACCGATTCCCATGTGCGGGCTCGCCTCGTCGTCATCGCCGCTGTGCTGGGGCTTCGACCGCAGCGAGACGTAGCGTTCGAAGATCCGCGTCAGTTCGCCGTGCGGCACGCCGGGGCCGCGGTCGAGGATCGCAAGCTCCGCCCGGTTCTGCAGCGAGCGCAGCTCGACGATGATCTTGGAGCCGTTGGGCGACACCTCGATGGCGTTGTCGAAGATGTTCTCCAGCACCGTTTCGACCAGGTCCTCGCCGGCCAGAACGTGGATGTCCGGCTGCAGGCGGGCGTCCAGGATGAGGCGGCGGCTGGCGAAGGTGTCGGCGTAGGCCGAGAGCATGCGCTCGACGATGTGGGTGAGGGAGATCTTCTGGCGCGGCGGGTCGAGCAGCTCGGCGGTGGTTTCCTCCAGGCGCCGCGCGTAGGCGACCAGGTGATCGAGCCGGTCGATGGAAACCTCCAGCACGTCGAGGGCGCGCTGGCCGCGCACCTCCTCCGGCGCGACCATGCGGCGCAAAGGCTCCAGCGACTGGCGCATGATGGCGATCGGCGTCTTGAAGGCATGCGCGTTGTCCTCGGCGGCGAGGCGGATGCTCTCGGCCGAATCCTGCAGCGCCATGGTCATGCGGTCGAACTCCTCGGCCACCGGCGCCAGCTCCGGCACGCGGTTCTGCTGGGCGAAGCTGACATGGCTGGCGCCGGTGCGGATCGAGCGCGCCAGGCGGCGAAAGCGCATCAGGCCGCGCCAGATCGACACGAAGAGGCCGATGGTGAAGATCGCCATGGCGAAATAGATCGCCGCGGCGATGCGCACCTCGATGGTCTTCCAGTAGGGCTGGTCGATGGAGGTGCCGAGGAACTCGCTGGTCGAATGGGTGGTGATGACGGCCCAGCAGCCGGCCCCGGTGTTGATCGGGGTGATCGAGGTGAGCAGTTCCTCGGCGCCGGAGGCGCGCCGGTGGCGCAGGGCCATGGACAGCTCGCCCCAGCAGCTCTGGGCGAGATTGTCGAACACGCCGCGCTCGACCAGGCGATCCCGCTCCTCGGCCAGCTCGGTCGGCGCGATGGCCGGCTGCGAGGCGACGAAGAAGAAGCTCTCGGCGCCGAATTCGCCGGCCGGGCGGAACAGCACCTTCACGCCGGTCTGCTTGGTGGCGAAGCGCGCCACCTCGTCGTTCAGCAGGGGCAGCGAGGAGATCTCCTGCTGCTCCAGCATGGGGCGCAGGCTTTCCGCCACCATGCGCCCCTGCTCGCGCACGCTCTCCATCAGCAGGAAGCGCTTCTCGGCGTCGGCCTCGCGGAACTGGATGTAGAGAATGACCGGGACCGCGCAGAAAATGATCAGCAGCAGCACCAGCTTGCTGATGAGGGAGCGAAAGGGCAGCCCGAAGTAGAAGCTGCTGGGCACGGGCGCGGCCGCCGGCCCCTCTACCCGGGCTGCCATGTCGGTCAGGCCCCGCCTTTACCGCTCTGATCGCGCCAGCGGTAGCCGAATCCCGGATAGTTCTCGATGCCGTCGAAGGCCTCGTCGACGTCGCGGAACTTCTTGCGGATGCGTTTGATGAAGGAGCGCACGTTGGCGCGGTAGCCGTCGGGGCCGTAGCCGGCGACGAAATCCTTGCCGCGCACGATGTCGTAGATCTGCCGGTAGGACACGTCGCCGCCCTGCTGCGAAACCAGGAACAGCACGATGGCGAACTCGGTGAGGGTGAGATCGACCTGGTTGCCGGCCCAGAAGGCGCGGCTGATGTCGGTCTTCAGCTCCAGCGGGCCGTTGCGGATCACCGCCGGCGTCTGGCCGCCGCCCTCGGCGGAGGGTTTCATCCCCTCGGTGATCAGCTTCAGGCGCTGCAGGATGATCGGCAGGCGGCGCGACTTGTCGATGAAATCGACGGCGCCCCATTTCAGGGCGGCCTCTTCATAGATCTCGTCGCTCAACACCGTCAGGAAGATCACCGGCGTCTGGATGCGGCATTCGCGCATGCGCCGCAGCACCGCCAGGCCGTCGAGGCCCGGCATGCGCCAGTCCAGCAGGACCGCCTCGGCCTCCTCGCCGGACATCATGAACTCGAGCGCGCTCTCGCCGTTGGCGAAGTCGACCACCTCGTAGCCTTCCTCGGCCAGGTTGAGGCCCAGCGACTCGCGGAACAGGTCGTCGTCATCGACGATGAAGACGCGGTTGAAGTTGGTCTCTGTCACGACCGGCTGTACAGCCATCATTTCACTTTGCGCCATGGGCGCCCCCTTACTGTTTGCCTGCACCTCACGTCTGCGGGTTCAAGACGTTTCAACTGCCGCCGGCCGCCCCAGTCGACGACGGCGCCGGCGCCGTCTCGGCGCCCGCCCGGCTCGCTTCGGCCTGAACCAGCAGTTCACTCAAACACTGGCGGGCGAAATCCCTGGCCGCGCCGGTCTTGGCCGCCTCGCCGGCCTTCACCGCCTCGCCTTCCGGCCCGCCTTTCACCTCATAGGTGAGCACTCGAAAATCGCTCCCGCCCACTTTGGGATAGAAGAAAATATGCAACGTGCAACCGGCAGCGTTGTAGGCCCAGATCTTCGCCGGCGGCTCCTCGATGAGCAGCGCGGGATCGCCCAGCAGAGCGGTCGTTCGCTCGAAATCGAGCCCGACCAGCGTCTCCGGATCGACCTCCGGCGCACGCGTCACCTCGATGGCGGCCTGGGGAACCTCCGGTTTGCGCAGCGGCAGCGGCGGCAGGGGCTTCATCTGTGCCACCTCGTCCGTCACATCCTCTGGAAATCGGCCCGCATTGCTCAGCGCCTGCTCGACAGGTACAGGATTCGCGGTTTCTTCCGCCGGACCGCGAAACTCGGGGAACTGGATGTCCAGCTCCGCGCACGCGGAAAGACCCAGCAATGCCGTCCCCAGGACCCCGGTTAGGAGTCTCATTATCGTTTTCCTGATCTTCGCACCGTCCCGGCTTTAACCCGGAACCTGTCAATCGTGAACCCCAATTTCTTAACGAAATCCTAAGACTGCCGTGAGGGAACAAGGTCCGATCCATCCGGTTGCTTCAAGATACGCCGCCAAGTGCCTAATTCGCAACGCAGCGGCCCGCTTGTGACAAATTTGGCCCGTTCACCGGCAGGCCGCCGAAGCGTTAAGCCGCTGAAAAACCCTGGCCCCCTTGGCCCGCCGGCAGGCGGAAACTGCTACCCCGAGTTGATTTCAAGTAACCTCAAGGTTGTCAGACTATCGCCAAGCACCGCCCTGTCACAACCATGATGTTTGCCGTCCAATAACGGCAAAGTTAGGGCAACGGAGGGTCTTCTGAAGGGCTTCGGTGACCCTCCTAAACGCGCGTTCCCCCGAAAAGTTCCCGGCCCCGGCAAAATCCCGGCCGACCCCCGGCAAACCCCGGCCCGCCGCCGTCCGGGCCGCTATCCGGGATTGACAAGCTCAGCCGGGACGCTTGATATCAAAGGGAGTATGGCCTTTCGGGCCGAGAAGCGGCGCAGCCAAGCGCCGCGATGAAGTCAAATCAACAGGGAAGCAGGCATGACCAAGCTTAAATTCGCCGCACCGGCAACCGTGGCTTTCGCCTTCGCGCTGGCGCTGGGCCCGGCCGCGGCTCAGGACAAAGTCGTCAACGTCTACAACTGGTCCGACTATATCGACGAATCGATCCTGGAGGACTTCGAGAAGGAAACCGGGATCAAGGTCGTCTACGACGTCTTCGACTCCAACGAGGTGCTGGAGACCAAGCTGCTGGCCGGCGGCACCGGCTACGACGTGGTGGTCCCGACCGGTACCTTCCTGGCCCGCCAGATCCAGGCCGGCGCCTTCCAGAAGCTCGACAAGTCCAAGCTGACGAACCTCTCCAACATGTGGGACGTCGTCGCCAAGCGCACCGCCAAGTACGACCCGGGCAACGACTACTCGATCAACTACATGTGGGGCACCACCGGCATCGGCTACAACGAGGAGAAGATCCTGGAACGGATGTCCGACGCCCCGGTGAACTCCTGGCGCCTGCTGTTCGACCCTGAAGTGGTCTCCAAGTTCGCCGACTGCGGCATCCACGTGCTGGACGCGCCGACCGAACTGATCCCCGCCGCCCTCAACTACATCGGCGAGGACCCCGACAGCCAGGACCCCGACGTCATCGCCAAGGCCGAGGACGTGCTGATGGCGATCCGCCCCTACATCCAGAAGTTCCACTCCTCGGAGTACATCAACGCCCTGGCCAACGGCGACATCTGCATGGCGATGGGCTGGTCGGGCGACGTGCTGCAGGCGCGCGACCGTGCCGACGAGGCCCAGAACGGCGTCACCATCAACTACGTGGCGCCCGACGAAGGCGCGCTGATGTGGTTCGACCAGATGGCGATCCCCGCCGATGCGCCCCACACGGAGAATGCGCATGCCTTCCTCAACTACATCATGAAGCCGGAAGTCATGGCCAAGGCGTCGAACTACGTCTACTACGCCAACGGCAACAAGGCCTCCCAGGAGTTCCTGGAGGAAGACGTCATCGGCGACCCGGCGATCTATCCGACCCCGGCGGCCCTGGAGACGCTCTATACGACATCTCCCTACGACCCCCGGGTCCAGCGGGTGGTCACCCGTCTCTGGACCAAGGTGAAAAGCGGTCAGTAGCCGGCGCACGGCCCCGCCCCCTAGTGGAGCGGGGCCGCTTGCTTTGGCGGGCAGCGCCGGCCCGGCTCCCTTCGACGGGGGGCGGCAGGCGAGCGGGGGGATGAAGCGACATGAGTGATGCCGGAGTGGCAGGCAGCGGTGCTGCGGGTACCGGTGGGGCGGGCAGCGGTGGCGCGCGCAGCGGCAGCTCGGCGGCGCGCCAGAGCTGGGCGCCCTGGAAGGACCCCAACGAGAAGCCCCACGTCCAGATCGTCAACGTCACCAAACGCTTCGGCGATTTCGTCGCCGTCGACGATGTCTGCCTCGATATCTACAAGCGCGAGTTCTTCTCGCTGCTGGGGCCTTCGGGCTGCGGCAAGACCACGCTGCTGCGCATGCTGGCCGGCTTCGAGATCCCGAGCGAGGGCCAGATCCTGCTGGAAGGCGAGGACATGTCGGGCGTGCCGCCCTACGAGCGGCCGGTCAACATGATGTTCCAGTCCTACGCCCTGTTTCCGCACATGAACGTGGAGAAGAACATCGCCTTCGGCCTGAAGCAGGACGGCGTGCCGAAGCCGGAGATCGAGCGCCGCGTCGCCGAGGTCATCGAGATGGTGCAGCTCGGCCAGTTCGCCAGGCGCAAGCCGCACCAGCTGTCCGGCGGCCAGCGCCAGCGCGTCGCCCTGGCGCGCAGCCTGGTGAAGAAGCCGAAGATGCTGCTGCTGGACGAGCCGCTGGGCGCGCTGGACAAGAACCTGCGCACCCAGACCCAGTTCGAGCTGATGAACATCCAGGAAGAGACCGGGATCACCTTCGTGATCGTGACCCACGACCAGGAAGAGGCGATGACGGTATCCAGCCGCATCGCGGTGATGGACCACGGCAAGATCGTCCAGGTCTCGACCCCCGGCGAGCTCTACGAGTTTCCGAACTCGCGCTACGTCGCCGATTTCATCGGCGAGGTGAACCTGCTGGAGGGCCGTGTTTCCGAGCGCGAGGGCGACCACCTGGTGGTGCAGAGCCAGGAAGCCGGCTGCGTCATCGAGACCGGCCCCAGCGGCGAAGAGCCGCAGGGCCGCCAGGTGTGGATCGCGCTGAGGCCCGAGAAGCTGACGATCTCCAAGGAGGCACCGCCGCCCGGCAGCCGCAACTGCATGACCGGGCAGGTGTGGGACATCGGCTACCTGGGCAATCTGTCGATCTATCACGTGAAACTGGACAACGGAAAGATGGTGACGGCGACCCAGGCCAACATGGCCCGGCTGATCGAGCGGCCGATCACCTGGGAGGAGCGGGTCTACCTGACCTGGGCCCCGAATGCCGCCGTCATCCTGCTGAACTGACGGGCCGAGATGACTCCTCCCTCAGACCGCGACGGCTCCGGCACCGAGGTCGCCTATGTGAGCGGCAGCGCGGCGGCCAGCAGCGGCATGGTGGCCGGACTGCACGCCCGCCTGCTGCTGTTCGCGCCCTACCGGCTGCTCGGCGACCTGCTGCACCGGCTCGGCTTTTCCGGGCGCAGCTTCGTCATCGCGATTCCCTACCTCTGGCTGCTGGCCTTTTTCCTGGCGCCCTTCCTCATCGTGCTGAAGATCAGCTTCGCCGACGTCCAGGTGGCCATGCCGCCCTACACACCGCTGATCACCTTTGTCGAGGACGGCTGGATCGCCTTCCAGGCGACCCTGGGCAATTACCTCTTCCTCTTCGAGGACAGCCTCTACATCAACTCCTACCTCAGCTCGCTGAAGATCGCGGGGATCTCCACCTTGCTCACGTTGCTGGTCGGCTATCCCATCGCCTACGGCATGGTGCGCGCGCCGCGGCGCTGGCGCTTCGCGCTGCTGATGATGGTGATCCTGCCGTTCTGGACCTCTTTCCTGATCCGCGTCTATGCCTGGATCGGCATCCTGAAGAAAGAGGGCCTGCTGAACCTGGCCCTGACCAACCTGGGCCTCATCAACGAGCCGCTCACCATCCTCAACACCGACGTCGCCGTCTATATCGGCATCGTCTATTCCTACCTGCCCTTCATGGTGCTGCCGCTCTACGCCAACCTGGAGAAGCTGGATCTCAACCTGCTGGAGGCCGCCGCGGATCTCGGCTGCCGCCCGATCAAGGCCTTCTGGGTGATCACCGTGCCGCTGTCGCTCTCCGGCATCGTCGCCGGCTGCTTCCTGGTCTTCATCCCGGCGGTCGGCGAGTTCGTCATCCCCGATCTGCTCGGCGGCTCGGAGACGCTGATGATCGGCAAGACGCTGTGGAGCGAGTTCTTCAACAACCGCGACTGGCCGCTTTCCTCGGCGGTTGCCGTCCTGCTGCTGCTGGTGCTGGTCATCCCGATCGTGCTGTTCCAGCGCATGCAGGAACGCAACGCGCGGGCAGAGGCCTGAGAGATGAAACACGGCCTCACCTGGTTCAACATCGGATCGCTGACCCTCGGCTTCCTGTTTCTCTACCTGCCGATCGCGCTGCTGATCATCTACAGCTTCAACGAATCGCGCCTGGTCACCGTCTGGGCCGGCTTCTCGACCAAGTGGTACGTCGAGATGCTGAACAACGAGGGCCTGCTCAACGCCGGCTGGGTGACCCTGAAGGTGGCCTTCACCTCTTCCACCTTCGCCACCGTTCTCGGCACCATCGCCGGCCTGATCATGTCGCGCTTCGGCGCCTTCCACGGGCGCACCCTGTTCTCCGGCATGATCTACGCCCCGCTGGTGATGCCCGAGGTCATCACCGGCCTGTCGCTGCTGCTGATGTTCGTCGCGGTGGCGCTGGACCGCGGCTTCGTCACCGTGACCATCGCCCACATCACCTTCTCCATGTGCTACGTCGCCGTGGTGGTGCAGTCCCGCCTGGTGAGCTTCGACCGTTCGATCGAAGAGGCGGCCATGGACCTGGGCTGCCCGCCGGCACGCACCTTCTTCCAGATCACCCTGCCGATCATCGCGCCGGCGGTGGTCGCCGGCTGGCTCCTGTCCTTCACCCTGTCGCTGGACGACCTGGTGATCGCCAGCTTCACCACCGGGCCCGGCGCCACGACCCTGCCGATGAAGATCTACAGCCAGGTCCGCCTGGGCGTGACGCCGGAGATCAACGCCGTCTGCACCATCCTGGTCGGCCTGGTGGCGACCGGCGTGCTCACCGCCTCGCTGATCACGCGGCGCCAGGAGATCAAGCGCGAGCAGGAAGAGCGCATGGCCGCGGCCACCGCCTGAGGCCGGCGCCCGAGGGCCCGCGTAAGCCGGGTTTCCTTGCGCCTGCTTTCCTTGCCCCTGCTTTCCTTGAGGGGGGCCTTCATCTACAAGAAGCCGCGTGACACCTCTCGCCCGACCCCCGGCCCCGGAGTCCGCGAAGCTGGACCGCCTCGGCCTGGTCTTCGCCCTCTTTGCCCTGCTGCTGGCCCCGCTCGGGCTGCTGGCGGACAAGGCCGTGGTCATCCTGGTGGTCGCCACCGCCCTGGCCGGCGGCCTGGCAGCCGGTAAGGCGGCGCTGCCCTGGCGCCTCGCCGACCGCCCGCTCGCCCTCGCGCTGGCCGCCTGGTGCCTGGTCAGTTCCAGCTGGAGCTTCGATCCGCTGAGCGCCGCCGGGCTCGCCCTGCGCGTCGCCCTCCTGCTCGCCGTGCTGTGCTACCTGGTCGCCCTGGCCGGCCTGCTGCAGGCGCCGCAGCGCCGCCGCGTGGCCCTGGCGCTGGCCGCCGGCTTCCTGGTGACCGTCGCACTGCTGGTGATCGACCTTGCCTTCGGCGGGCCGGTGATGGACCTACTGCAGGGCCCGGCAAAGACCGACTACGCGACCCTTTCGCGGCTGAACCGCGGCG
>DAIQBR010000122.1:6357-9282 GCA_036781105.1 Kiloniellaceae bacterium | reverse complement strand
CTTCGCCACCATCCTGACCGCCAGCGTGTTCTCGCTGGTATTCCGCGGCCTGGGCGGCGACGAGCATGTCGAGGCGATCATCGCCGCCATGCCGGGCGGCGCGGACGGCGCCCTGCTGTTCGTCATGGCGCTGATCTTCGTGCTCGGCTTCTTCCTGGACTTCGTCGAGATCTCGGTGATCCTGCTGCCGCTGGTCGCGCCGGTGCTGATCGTCATGGGCCACGACCCGGTGTGGCTCTCCATCCTCATCGCCATCAACCTGCAGACCAGCTTCCTCACCCCGCCCTTCGGCTTTTCGCTGTTCTATCTGCGCGGCGCGGCGCCCAAGGAGGTCTCGACCGGCCAGATCTACGCCGGCGTGGTTCCCTTCATCGGCCTGCAGATCCTTGGCATGGCCGTGCTCTGGCTGTGGCAGCCGCTGGCCACTGCGTTCCCCGACTGGCTGTTCTGACCCCGGCACCTGCCGGCCCTTGAAAGCCACAACTTTGGCACCCCGCCGCCCCGGGAACTTTTCCATCTTTGCCGGGTTGAGAAGCCGACCCGCCGCGAGTCCCCTCCCTGGCTCCGGCAGCGGGTCGACCCGATTGTGTAGGACCCTTCAAAGATGCTGCGTACCTCGACTGCCCTCGCCGCTTTCGGCCTGCTTGCGCTGATTTTCGCGATCAGCCTGCACAGCGGTAACGCCGCCGTCTCCGGGCTGTTGCCCGGCGAGCCTGGCGGCAAGCCGATGATCAACGCCGGAAACGGCCGGACGATCACCCTGGAAATGATCCAGAACGATATCGCCTGGCGTCGCGAGACAGCAGCGAAGCTGCGCGGCACCGACTGAGGACCGACACAATCGCTTCCGTGTAGAGCTCCCCCATCCCAACCCCCTGAGCTTCTCGCGAAACTTCTCAACGCCCCCTTCTCGGGGGCGTTTTTCTTTTGTCCGAAAAATTCCCGGGAACCGCGTCGTCCCCTCGCCGTTGTTAATCCGAAAGAACACCCCGCCCGGGGTAACCCGATAAGGGTTTGGATCTGTCCCGGCCCTTGGGGAATCGAGACCACAGCAAGGAGACAACCGATGTTTCGCACGGCAGCGGCCTTCGCCGCGCTGGGCCTGACGGCCGGCCTTTACCTCACCACGGGCAGCGCCATGGCGGAGCCCGGGAACCCGCAACCCGTGCGCCCGGCGGTCGAAGGCAAGACCGACGCAGAGGTGCGCATCACCAATGCCAAGCCCTCCGACGACAGTCTCGTCAACAGCCGCAACGGCGAGGTCGTTACCCTGGAGATGGTCCAGAACGACGCCGCCTGGCAGGAAGAGACCGCCGAGATGCTGAAGCGCGACCGCACCTCCGAAGCCGTCCGCTGAGCCCCGCTTTCCCCCCGAAAAACCGATTCGTGAAAGTGAGTCAGAGGCTTGAGTCACAAAAATGACTCACCCTCGCGAGTCCCCCTGCCCCTATTTTGCCCCCGGAGTCGCCGGACCCCGAGTCGCTACCTGAAGTAGCAACCGGAACCGGCTGAAAGACACGGGGGATTTGCCTTTGCGCCTGCGCAATGGGGTGGTTGTCTGCGCCGTGAGCGCGCTGGCCATGGTGTTTTCGGTTCAGCAGGGCGAGCATGGCCCTCTGGTGGTCTACAAGCTGCAAGTGCCCAAGGCGCCGGCAGCCCAAACTTCGGCGGCCCGAACGCCCACGACCGGCGCCCTGCGGACCCAGCCGCGGCTGCGCTCCGGCATCACCAGGGTGCCGCAGCAGCCCGCCACGCGATCGGCTGCCACGCCCTCCGCCGTGTCCCCCGCCGCCCAGCCGCGCAGCCTCGGGACGGTGGTGATGCCCGCCTCGGCCCTGCCGCCGCCACGGATCACGCCGGTTCCCGTCGCGCTTCCTCCCGCCGCACCCTTGCCGGTGGCGGTCACGCCGCCGGCCGCGGCCCGCGAACCGGAACCCGCGCCACCTGTCGCGGCTGCCCTGCAGCCGCGCGTGCTCGGCACCGTCGCGGTGACCGACATCGAAGCGCTGACCGAGTACGAGCCCGCGCCCCTGGTGCCTGCCAGCGGCGACGTCTTCCACATCGTCGAAGACTCCGGCTTCGGCGCCGCGATGATCAACGAAGACACCGGTGAGAACCTGACGCTGCAGGAAGTGAACGACGCCGCCTTGTGGCGCCGCGAAACCGCTGAGCGGCTGCGCCAGGTCCCCATCGTCCCGCGTTTCTAGGACTTCCCGGCAAGCGGCGGCCCTCCACAGCAGTTCATTCGTCCGCCCGCTTTCGCCTCGCTATCGGCGCCGCGCAAAGCGGGATAGACTTGCCGGATGGCCCGTCCTGCAAGGCTGCTTCGACACCTCCTCGCGGCGCTTTCCATCGGCACCTGCTGCGGTCTTGCCGCCGTGCCGGGCCTCGCGAACGAGCTGGTTCGCCTGGAACTGGTGCTCGCCGTCGACTGCTCGTCCAGCGTCAATCGCGACGAGTTCATCCTGCAGATGGAGGGCATCGCCGCCGCCTTCGAGGATCCCGCGGTGCTGGCGGCGCTGGAGCAGACCGGCGAGCACGGCATCGCCGTCAGCCTGCTGCAGTGGTCGAGCGCCGGCGCGCAGGCCGAGGCGATCCCCTGGACCCACATCAACACCCATCCCGGCGCCTTCGCCTTCGCCGCGCAGGTGCGCAGTGTCGGCCGCCTGGTGCCGGGCGGCGCCACCGCGCTGGGCAATGCCATGGACAGGGCGGCGCGCTGGACCCAGACCAACGGCTATCTCGGCGAGCGCGTGGTGGTCGACGTTTCGGGCGACGGTCGCTCCAACGAGGGCGGCTCGCCGGCCTTCGCCCGTGCCGCCGCCAACCGCCTGGGCATCACCATCAACGGCCTGGCGATCCTCAACGAGGAGCCGGGCCTCGCGCGCTACTACATCGCCGGCGTCGTCGGCGGGCCCGGCTCCT
>DAIQBR010000122.1:3196-6319 GCA_036781105.1 Kiloniellaceae bacterium | reverse complement strand
AGGACTTCGCCGTCGCCATGCGCCGCAAGCTGTACTTCGAGATCGTCGGGCCGCCGGTGGTCGAGGCCCCGCAGGCGCGGCCGGAGGAACGACCGATGCTGACGCGCCGGCCCGACGCTCCTTGAAAGAAGCGCCTCAGCCGGCTTCCTTGCTGACCTCTTCCATGATGAAGTCGCGGAACACCCGCACCTTTTCCCGGTCGAGGGCGCCCGGCAGGTAGACCAGGTGGTAGCCGAGGTCGGTCAGCATGGTGATGTCGAAGGGGGCGATCAGCCTGCCCTCGGCGAGATCGCGCGCCAGCATGCTCGGCTTGCCCAGCGCCACGCCGCCGCCGTCGATCGCGGTCTGGGTCAGCACCGTCCAGTCGTCCATGACCGGTCCGCGGCGCGGGTTGACGCCGCTCGCCCCGGCCACCGCCAGCCACTGGGTCCAGCCGTCGTAGTCGTCCTCGTGCAGCAGGGTGTGGTGCTGCAGGTCGTCGGGGCACTTCAGCGGATGCGGCCCTTCCAGCAGCGCGGGACTGCACATCGGCGTGTAATCGACACGCAGCATGAACTCCGTCTCGACGCCTTCCCACCTGCCGCCGCCGAAGCGCACCGCGATGTCGACGTCGTCGTAGCGCAGGTCGGCGCAGGCGATGGAGTGGTGCACCTTGAGATCGATCTCCGGGTGCTTCTGCCAGAACTTGGGCAGGCGGTAGACCAGCCACTTGGCCCCGAAGGCCGGCGTCACCGAGACCGTCAGGGTATGGCAGTCGCCGCTGCTGCGCAGGCCGTCGGCGGTCTCGGCAATGCGCATGAAAGCCTCGCTGACCACCGGGAACAGCACGCGGCCCTCCTCGGTGAGGCCCAGCTTGCGGGTCATGCGCTTGAACAGCGGAAAGCCGAGGTGGTCCTCCAGGGCCTTCACCTGGTGGCTGACGGCCGCCTGGGTGACGTGCAGTTCCTCGGCCGCCCGGGTGAAGCTGAGGTGACGCGCCCCGGCCTCGAAGGCGCGCAAGGCATTCAACGGAGGGAGTTTTTTCTGCATCGGATATGCCTTAGCTGACCTAATCCATAGGATGAGAAAGCGTCGTTTGTCGCCGGCCTGGAAATCCATATCTTGGCCATATGAGCGGTGCATTCAAGACGCAACGCCCCACCCAACTCAAGACGAGGATTAATACAGCTATGTCATACATCCTCTACAGCTCGATCGCCCGGGCCGGTGGAATCGACCTCATGCTGGGCATGGAATCCTTCGCCCGGCCCCACGCCGACGCCGTCAACCGGCGCCCCGCGAAGGCCTACACGCCCACAGACCGGCGCCGCCCGGAGCGCTACGCCGGCCTGCGCCGGCGGGGTGGCCAGGCCCTCATTGGCGCCGGCAAGGCCCTGACCCGCTGGGGCCGGCACTGGGCGCCGCAGGGCTGCGGCGCTCCGGCCAACACCAACCTGACCTTCGCCGCCAAGTGAACTCGAAGCGCCGCCCCCCGGCGCTCTCGGCGGGGCCGGCTGCCTCTCCCTGGGCCGGCCCCCTTTTTCTCTGAAGCGCCGCCAGGCGGCGCGCAGCCAGGAGATGTTCTCATGACCTGCACCGATACACTGACCCACAATGTGTCCGCCGCTGCCTCCCCCGGACGCCCAGCGGTGTCCCGGGCGTTCAGCAGCGTCGTCCAGACGATGCAGACCTGGCAGCGCCGCCAGAGGGGGCGCGCCCAGCTGCGCAAGTTGCCCGACCACCTGCTGCGCGACATCGGCCTGGACCCCGCAACGGCACGCAGAGAAGCCGGCAAGCCTTTCTGGCGTGCGTAGTTCAGTCGTGCCGGGAACTGGGACTCAGTCGATCCAGCGGTCGAGGAAGCCGCGCAGCCAGGCTTCCATGCCGGCGTCGAAGCGCGCGCAGCCTTCCAGCTGCACCTCGGCCGGCTGGGCGCCCGGCTCCGCCAGCATATGCGCCGCTTCGCGCATCCAGCGTGCCATCACCTCGCGTCCTACCTCAGGATGGAATTGGATTCCGTAGGCCTTTGTGCCGTAGCGGAAGGCCTGGTTGGGAAACACCGGGCCCGAGGCCAGCAGCTCCGCCGAGGCCGGCACCTCGAAGCCCTCGTTATGCCAGTGGTAGACGTGCATCGGTGCGGCGAGAAAGCCGTTCGCCGCCGTCGTCGGCGTGATCTCGACATAGCCGATCTCGTGCAGGCCTTCCTCGTGCGGTGCGACGCGGCCGCCAAGCGCCCGCGCCAGGAGCTGGGCGCCGAGGCAGATTCCGAGATAAGGCCGGCCGCTGTCGGCCCAGCGCCCGATCCAGTCGATCTCCTCGCGGACGTAGCTCTTGCTCTCGTCGTTCACGCTCTCGGCGCCGCCGTAGCAGATGACACCGGCATATCCGGCGTCGATCGGCGGCAGGCTGTCGCCCTTGCCCGGCGAACACCATTCCAGGCGATAGCCCATCTCGCGCAGCTGCGCCGAGGCGCGGTCGTCGCGCTGGCCCACCGGATGATCGATCAGCAGGACTGTCGGCTTCATAGCGGCTCCAATGACATGCACGAACTCCGTAAGGCCCCAGTTTAAGGCCTGCGCGCGGCGAGAAAAGCCGACATGTGCAGGCGCGCCTGTGCCGCCGGGTAGTGGTGCTGCGCGCCAACCGGGCAGGCGCGGCGGGCACGACAGCCCTCGCCGAGGCAATCCGCCCCCGCCAGCGTGGCGATATGGCCCGCACAGGCGGCAACGTCGTAGCCCTCAGCGGTGAAGGCCGCCACCGGACAAGTGGTGAGACAGGGCCGCGTGGCGCAGCTGTCGCAGGGGCTGGGCCGCGCGTCGCGCGGCGGCAGCGGCAGCGCCGCCGCGAAGGCAAGCGCGCCGCGAAAAGCATGCCACAGCCCGTGGTCGGGATGGATCAGCACGCCGAGCGGTGAATGCGCCAGGGGCGCCGCGCGCCGCGCCCAGCGCTGGAAGGGATGATAGGGCGGTCCGCCGAAGGGATAGAGGGCCAAGCCACTCAGTTCGCGCGCCAGGCCGCCGATCACCCGCGCGCTCCAGCGGTCGAGCGGATCGGGTGCCGCGTCCCGTGCCTCCGGCGAGGCGGCAAAGTGCGGCCACAGACTGCCGCCGACATTGCCGGCCAGCACCAGGGTCAGGCTCGGCT
>DAIQBR010000122.1:0-3152 GCA_036781105.1 Kiloniellaceae bacterium | reverse complement strand
TCCGGGCCGGGCTGAAAGGCGCCCAGCAGCACCAGGCCCTCGGCCTCCAGGCGCGATGCAATCGCGTCGAGACTGGGGCTCAAGCGTCGACCTCGCCGTCCCAGCAGGATTCCTCGGAGGTCGGCCAGTCGACGATGTGGTCTTCCAGATCCTCGTCGGCGACCCCGGCCTCCGAGACCGCACGGCCGCGCACCGAGATGCCGGCGCGGTGCACGCTCTCCGGATCGCCGGACACCAGCGGATGCCACCAGGCAAGACCGCGGCCCTCGGCGAGCCGGCGATAGGCGCAGCTCACCGGCATGAAGTTCAACTGCCCGATGTTGTCGGGCGACAGCTGCACGCAGTCGGGCACCAGTTCGCAGCGGTGGGCATAGTCGCCACAGCGGCAGGATTGCAGGTCGAGCAGGTGGCAGGCGACATCGGTGTGCGCCAGCTCGCCGTCGTCCGGGTCCTCCAGCTTCAGCAGGCAGCAGCGCCCGCAGCCGTCGCAGAGGGACTCCCACTCCGCCGGAGTCATCTCCGCCAGGGACTTGGTCTGCCAGAAGGGGCCTTTGGTGCCGGGGCGCTTTTTCATGGGGCGGAGACTAGACCGCCGGCGGGGTGGTTCCAAGCTCCGCCGAGATACCGGTTCAGGCGGCCGGCCGCATGGCGCGGCGCGGCAGCAGGATGTCGAAACGGCGCCGGATGTCGCTGTCGAGCTCCTCGGGAATGACCTCCGGCCAGTGCTCGGCCAGCACCTTGCGGGCCCGGTCGCGGGCGGCCTCGCGGATGTCGCGCGCGCCCTTGCGCTCCCAATCGTCGCGGGTATCGCGGTCGAGCAGGCTGGGATAGAGGTACTCGCTGTTCATCAGCGCCAGGGTCTGGGCATGGCCGAGGAAATGCCCCGGGCCCTTGCAGACCTCGTCGATCACCTCGAGCGACAGCGACTCCTCGGTGACCTCGATGCCCTTCAGCATGCGCATGATCGATCCGTTCACGTCGTTGTCGATGACGTACTGCTCGTAGGCAACGGTCAGCAGGCTCTCCAGGAAACCGGCCGAGTGGTGGATGTAGTTCGAGCCCGCCAGCGCCGCCGCAAGCCCGGTGATACCCTTCTCCGCGCCGGCCTGCGCATCCGGCACCTTGGAATCGGAAATACCGGAGGAATTGTAGATCGGCACCTCGAGGTACTGCGCGATCTGCGCGCAGGCGGCGTTGAGCAGGGCGAACTCGGCCGAGCCGCCGACGAAGGCGCCGCTGCGCAGATCCGCCTGCGCCGGCACGCAGCCCATGATGAGTGGATGGCCGGGGTTCAGCAGGTTCACGTAGACGAAGCCGGAGAGCTGCTCGGCGGTGATCTGCACCAGGGTCCCGGCCAGCGCGGCCGGGCTGGTCGCGCCCGCCTGCGGCGCCGAGGAGATCACCACGGGCAGCCGGTGGGCGACGATCTGGTCGAGGATCTCCACCGTCTCGGTCGCGTAGCGCAGCGGGCTGACGGTCCAGCAGTTGGAGTAGGAGATCAGCGGCCGACGGTCCAGCGAGTCAGCCCCGCCCGCGAGAATCTCCGCCATCGCGCGCTGCTCGGCGACCTTCTCCGGCAGATAGGCATTGGCCATGACGTGCTTCCCCGTCGCCGCCAGGCAGGCATAGAACTGGTTCACGTCGATCTGCTCGTTGGCGAGATCGCGCGGCACCACCGGGCGCATGTAGAAGTGGATGTGCTCCAGGGTGTCGCAGAGCCGCCCGATGTCATAGTTGTCGGAGAGCCGCGTCTCGCGCACCTTGCCGTCGAGATCGAGGATCTTCACCGCCTGCCCGCCGGTACCCATGTAGACCCGCCGGCCGCCGAGCCGCAGGTCGTGTTCGGGGCCGCGGCCGGCCAGCAGAACCTCGCGGGCGGCGCCGCGCAGCGAAGACTCGACCAGCTTGGGATCGATGAAGACGCGGTTGGCATCCTCGTCGATGCGGCAGCCGGCGGCGCGGAAGACCTCGCGGCAGGGGCTCGCCGCCACCTGGATGCCGGTGCGTTGCAGCACCTCCTTGGCGGCGTCGACGATGCGCGGCAGGTCGGCCTCCTTCAGCGGCCTGTAGCTGCCGCCGGAAAGACCTGCGGGGGCCACCGATGCCGTGGGGCGCTGGGCGGCGCGCTGGTCGCGCCCCCGACGGATGCGTGCCATGAAGACGTGCCTTTTCTGCCGGACGGGCGTCGCGGCCGGGGTGGGCCGGAACAGCCTCAAGCTGGCGCGCGGCGTTCCCCGGGGCTGTTCCGCATCCGACGCATACTGTCGCCCTTTGAAAACCGGCAGGGATCGCCGACTGAGGCACGCGGCACCGCCAGCAAGCGCGGGAACAAGACTCTGCCGGGGGGCCTTTCGAGCGGGCGCAAAGAGTGCTAAACAGGGGTCCAAGTTGTATATACAACTTGGACCCGGAGGCACACGTGACGGAAAAACCCTTTGTCCTGAAGGCCGGCAAACTGGGATTGCGGGAACTGCAGCGCTTCTGGCGGCAGCCCGAACCCATAGCGCTGGACCCGGCCAGCCACGCCGCCCTGGCGCGCTCGGCCGAAACCGTGGCCGCGGTGGTGGCGGAAGGCCGCCGGGTCTACGGCATCAACACCGGCTTCGGCAGCCTGGCGCGCCAGACGATCTCCGCCGACCAGGTGTCCGAGTTGCAGACCCGCCTGGTGCGCTCGCACAGCGTCGGGGTCGGCGCGCCGCTGGACGACCGGGTGGTGCGCCTCGTCCTGCTGCTGAAGATCAACGCCCTCTCGCGCGGGCATTCCGGCATCCGTCCGGAGGTGGTCGAGTTCCTGGTGCGGCTGCTCAATGCCGAGCTCTATCCGGTGATTCCCGCGAAAGGGTCGGTCGGGGCGTCAGGCGACCTCGCGCCACTGGCCCACCTCTCCGCGGTCTTGCTGGGCGAGGGCGAGATCCGTCATGCGGGCCGGTGCCGGCCCGCCGCCGAGGTCCTCGCCGAGCACGGCCTGGCGCCCATCGAACTGGCCGCCAAAGAAGGCCTGGCGCTGCTGAACGGCACCCAGGTCTCCACCGCGCTGGCCCTGCACGGACTGTTCGGCGCCGTGGATTGCTTCGCCGCGGCGCTGACCGCCGGCGCCATGTCGGTCGACGCCGCCTTGGGCAGCGACACCCCCTTCGACCCGCGCATTCAGG
>DAIQBR010000121.1:0-9307 GCA_036781105.1 Kiloniellaceae bacterium | reverse complement strand
CAAGGCCGAGGGTGACGAGGACAACACTGCCGGCAACGACAGCATCTACGCCGGCGGCGGCAACAACCTGGTGGCCGGCGACTCGCAGGCCATCGGCAAGACCGCCAACGCCTACGGCGACAACAAGGCCTACGACGACCACTCCAACGGCGCCGGCAACGACTACATCGAGACCCAGAGCGGCAGGGACACCGTCTCCGGTGGTGCCATGGCCGTGGCGGTGCTGGGTGCCCTGGCCGACCAGGACAACTACGCCGAGAAGGGCAAGGCCGGTAACGACACCATCAAGTCGGACGTCAACGGCCCGGACAACAGCGACGTGGTGGCCGGCGACGCCCTGGCCTGGTCGACGGGTGACTACAGTTCGTCCGATGCGACCGCCAGGGCCAACAACGAGGCCAAGTACGGCGGCAAGGCCGGCAACGACTGGATCGACGTCGAGGAGGGCTCCAACAAGGTGGCCGGCGACGCGCTCGCCATGAGCGACCACGACGAAGCCAACGCCTACACCGACAACAAGGCCACCCACGGCGGCAAGGCCGGCAACGACACCATCCATGGCGGCGACGACGGAGACACCATCTCCGGCGGCTCTCTGGCCCTGGCGAGGGATGAGGCCTACGCCGAGACCAAGAACTACGCCAACGGCGAGCATTCGGGTGCCGGCAACGACCACATCTACGGCTACTACGGTCACGACAAGATCGCCGGCGACGCGCTGGCCATCAGTGAGCGGGAGGACGCCGAAGCCAAGGCCAAGAACGAGGCCTACAACGGCGCCGTGGCCGGCAGCGACTACATCGATGCCGACGAGGGCAGCTACAGCGACTGGCTGGCGGGTGACGCCATGGCCTGGGCGTCGGGAATCGGCGACACGGCCACGGCCCACACCACCAACAAGGCCGACGGCTGGGGCTCCGACGCCGGCAACGACACCATCTATGCCAGCTCCGGCGGCGACCTGATCGCCGGCGGCTCCCTGGCAGTGGGTGATTTCGGCGATGCCGTCACCGACAACACCGCCACCAACGGCGGCGAGGCCGGCGAGGACGACATCTACGGCGGCGGCGGTTCCGACACCATCTCCGGTGACTCGGGCTCGATCGTGGTCGAAGGCGGCACGGCCAAGGCCAACAACGACGCCAGCTCCGGCGGCGACGCGGGTGCCGACTACATCGACGCCGGCGACGGCTACAATGTGGTCTCCGGCGATGCTCTCGAGCTGGCCCGCTCTGGTGCCGAGGCCTACGCCAACAACACGGCCACCGGCGCGGACTCCGATGCGGGTACCGACGAAATCCGCACCGGCCGTCACGACGACAAGGTCGCCGGTGACGCGCTGGCCACGGGCTACCGTGCCCTGGCCGACGCCGACAACAAGGTCGAGTACGGCAGCACGGACCAGTATGCCCAGGCCGGCGACGACACCATCAAGACCGACGGCGGCGACGACTCGGTCGGCGGCGACGCGGCGGCCTTCGGCGAGAAGTCCGAGGCGGTGGTGAAGAACTACGTCAAGGGCGGCGGCTCGGCCGGCAACGACAAGATCGACGTCGGCTCCGGCGAAGACTGGGTCGGCGGCGACGCGGCCTCCTTCGGCAAGGACTCCAAGGCCACGGCCAACAACACGGCCAAGACCGACTACAACGACCGCAACGACTCCGGCGCCGGTAACGACAAGATCGACGCCAAGGACGACGGCGAAAAGGACCGCATCGCGGGCGATGCCCTGGCGGCCGGCGTCGGCGCCGTCGCGGTGGCCAACAACACGGCCGAGGGCTTCAAGGGCTACAAGGACGCCTACGCCGGCAACGATACCATCGATGCCGACAACGAAGGCGGCGAAGGCGGCCGCGACTACATCGCGGGCGATGCCCTGGCGACCGACGAGGACGGCAAGGCCTACGCCAACAACACGGCGCGGCAGGACGAGCCGGATGAGAGCGACGCCTACGCGGGCGACGACTCGATCCACGGCGGCGAAGGCCAGAACATCATCGCCGGCGACGCGGCCTCCACGGACCGCGACGGTGGCGAGGCCGATGCCGACAACAAGGCGATCTCGAAGAGCACCGAGTACAACTCCACGGCCTCTGCCGGCAACGACAAGATCGTCACCGAGCAGGAGCCCGACGGCAACGATGAGAGCGAAGAAGACCTCATCGCCGGTGAGGCCCTGACCCGCGGCGACTATGCCCAGGCCACGGCCAACAACTTCGCCCTGGCCGAAGGCAAGGGCTATGCCCGGGCCGGCAACGACACCATCCATGCCGGCGACGACGCCGACAAGGTGTCGGGCGGTGCGCTGACCACCGGTTCCCATGCCCTGGCCTATGCCGACAACGACGGCATCGCCAAGAACAAGGGCAAGGTGGACGTCGACAACGACTCCATCACCGGCGGGCTCGACGGCGACAAGATCGCCGGTGAGGCCCTGGCCTCCGGCTACAGCGCCGATGCCACGGCCAACAACACCGGCAAGGGTTACGGCGAGGGCGAGGCCAACGTCGGCAACGACTACCTGCACGGTGGCAGCGACGACGGCAGCAAGATCGCCGGCGAGGCCCTGACCACGGGTTCCTACGGTGTGGCCACGGCCAACAACACCGGCGACGCCTACGACCAGAGCGACGTGAATGTCGGCAACGACGACATCTACGGCTCCGGTTCGCCCGACGACCTGTCGGGTGACGCCCTGGCCACCGGCGATTACGGTTCGGCTGTTGCCAACAACGTCGGCACGGCCAACAGCCCGGCCCATGCCGATGTCGGCAACGACGACATCTGGGGCTACGGCGGCAGCGACCGCATCGCTGGCGACGCCATGACCACGGGTTACGACAGCGACGCCACGGCCAACAACACCGGCACGGGCACCGGCAACGGCAAGGTCCATGTCGGCAACGACGACATCGACGGTGCCGAAGGCAGCGGCCAGATCGCCGGTGAAGCCCTCACCACGGGCGGCAGCTCCCTGGCCAAGGGTGTCAACACCGGCACCGGTCACAGCTACGCCGAGGTGAAGGTCGGCAACGACTACATCGAAGGCGGCGACGACTTCGACCACATCTCCGGCGGCGCGCTGGCGATGGGCTCGGGCAGCAATGCCGAACAGACCAACACGGCCAATGCCCATGACAAGGCAAAGGTGTATGTCGGCAACGACTCGATCTGGGCCTACAGCCCGAACGACAAGATTGCCGGCGACGCCTTCGCGGCAGGTGCGAACGGTATCGCAGTCGCCTCGAACAACGCCAACGCCGACGGTGATGGCGACCAGGACAGCGGGGCCTTCGCGGGCAACGACTACATCAACGGCGGCTACTACGACGACACCATCTCCGGTGACGCCCTCAGCGGCCATTCGAGCGGCGATGCCAGGGCCTACAACACCGCCAAGATCCTGGGTGATACGGGTGCGGGCGGCGACGCCCATGCCGAGGCCGGCAACGACTACATCTACTCCGGCTCCGACAGCCAGCAGTTCAGTTCTTACGAGAAGATCGCCGGTGACGCCCTGACCCTGAACACCTGGGCGGTCGCCAGGGCCATCAATACGGCCGAGACCGGCTACTGGGACGGCACGGCCGAGGCCGGCAACGACACCATCCATGCGGTCAACACCGGCAGCCACGAGATCGCCGGTGACGCTCTGGCGCGGGGCAACGGCGCCTCGGTCCCGGGCGGCAACATGGTCTGGGTGCAGAACATCGCCAAGGGCCACGGTGCCTCCGCCGGTGACGACAGCATCCATGCTGGCGGCTATGGCACCAAGGTGTCCGGCGACGGCCTGGCCACGGGCTCCTTCGGCAACGTGAACGTCACCAACCAGGCGGCGGAGCCGTCGACGCTGGATTACACCGGGACCCACAAGGCCGGCAACGACACCATCAAGGCGGGCTACGGCGGCTACAAGTACATCGCCGGCGATGCCCTGGCGACGGGTGCGAGCGGCAATGCCATCGTCACCAACTCGGTGGCCAACGCGATGGCGGCGCTCGCCATCGTCGGCAGCGACCTCATCGAGGGCAGCTACCAGAGCGACTGGATCTCCGGCGACGCCATGGCGACCGCCGGCGGTACGGCCTCGACGACCGCGACCACCGTGGGCAACCCGGACAACGCCAAGATCGGCCAGGACACCATCCACGGCGGCGGCGGCGATGACAAGATCGCCGGCGACGCCCTGGCCTCCGGTGCTGGCGGTCAAGCCACTGTCCACATCGGCAGCGATGACACCATCTACGGTGACGACGGGGCCGACTACATCTCCGGTGATGCCCTGGCCCTCAACACGGCCAGCGGGTCGGTTACCGCAGGCGGCAGTGACTGGATCGAGGGCGGCGAAGGCAACGACATCATCTACGGTGATGCCAACTTCGACATCGAATCGGCCGGTGGTGAGTTCGCGAACGACACCATCTTCGGTGGCGCTGACGACGACCTGATCTACGGCAACGACGGTGACGACAGCCTTATCGGCGGCACCGGCAACGACACCATCTACGGCAATGACGGCGAGGACTTCCTCGACGGCGGCGCCGGCAACGACACCCTCGACGGTGGCGCTGACGACGATGTCGAGGTCGGCGGCGAGGGCAGCTACGACGTCCTCTACGGCCGGGCCGGCAACGACAAGCTGTTCGGCGACCTGATGGTCGACGAAACCTACGGCGGTGACGACGACATCATCTACGGCGGCACTGGTGAGGACACCATCGTCGGCGGCGGCGGCAGCGACACCATGTCCGGTGGCAACGGCGGTTCTGTCGGCGATGGCGAGAGGGACGTCTTCAAGTGGGGTCCTTACGACCTCGGTGGAGCCACGGTGAGTCCGATCATGCTGTCGACGTCGGCCGACCTGGGCGGCTTCTTCGAAGAGGACATCCTGCGCTATCAGGATGGCACCTACTCGGTGTGGTTCAACGGCAGCGATCACTTCCTCGGATTGCCGGACGACGACGACATCGATGCTTTCTCGATCATTGACTACGATGCCGGCACCTTCGTCCTCTCGACCTATGGTGACGACGATCTCAATTTCGGTGATTGGGGCGCGGAAGACCTCTTCTACTACAATGGAAACGGCGGCTATTCGAAGATCTTCGATGCTGACGTGCACATTGTGAGTTGGGACAGCGACATCACCAATGACAATGGCGTGGAGAACGAAAACATCGACGCGGTCCATGTCCTCGACATCGGAGATGGCCTGGGCTCCATCCAGGACGGCAAGTTCGTCTTCTCCCTGGATACCAGCTGGGATCCGTACGATGGCGGTGATCCGGCCTACGAGAATGTCGACCTGATCCTCTGGGACGGCAGTCACTTCAGCCTGTGGTTCGACGGCAGCGCGTGGGGTCTCGGTGATAACTACACCGTGGATGACGATCCCGTTAACGGCTTTGACGAGAACATTGACGCCCTGTTCATCACGGACTTCGACAAGGGTGCCTTCATCTTCTCCACGGCAGGTTCCGGTTCGGCCGGTGGCATCCAGTGGGAGGACGAGGATCTGGTCCTGTTCGATGGTAACGGCGGGTTCTCCATCATCTTCCACGGCGATGACGAGCAGCTGAACTTCACGAGCAGCGACATCGACGGTGTGGACTTCCTGGTGACGGCCGCGACCGACGTCATCACCGACTTCGAATCGACGGAAGACGGTGATGCAGCCAGTGATGTTCTCGATCTCGCGGACTTGCTGGAGGGCCTGGGCTTCGTGCACGGCACGAGCGTCCTCAGCGACTGGGTGTCTCTGTACGATGATGGCACCGACACGACCGTGCGGATCGATCTCAATGGCCCGGATGCCGGTGCAGCGAAGGTTGATCTGGTGGTTCTGCAGAACTTCACCGGTGTCAGCCTGAGCGACATGGTCACTGCCGGCAACATCGATACCGATCCGAACTAAGGGGAGGGCGCCTTCGGGCGTCCCACCTCAAAGCCTTCAAATCGGGCCCGGCGGGAAACCGCCGGGCCCTTTTCTTTGCGCGGGGAGTGGCGGCCTGCCAGATCGGATCATGGTTTGACGGAACCACGCCGTGGTTCCGTCAAACCATGTGAATCCGATCTATCACCAAACACATAGGGCAGATTCACAGGGTCAGATGGAATCGCCTTTGGCGTTCCATCTGACCCGGATCTGCTCTAGGGAGCTTCCAGCAGGGCGAGGCAGGTCTCGACGATGCGGTCGACGGTGTTCTGCGGGCCGCGGGCGGCGATCTCTTGCGAAACCTCCACGGCGCGGGCGGCCATGGCGGCGTCCTTGCCGACCTTCTCCAGCAGGGCCGGCAGGCCGTCGCGATTGGCCTCCTCGGCGGCCAGGCGGTAGCCGCAGCCCAGCTTCACGAGGGCCTCGGCGGAGAGCCGCGCCTCCATGTGGGTGGGCAGCAGCACCTGGGGGCGCCCGCCACTGAGCGCCGCGCAGCAGGTGCCGTTGCCGCCGTGGTGCAGGATCACGCTGGCGCGCGCCAGCACCTCGGGCATCGGCTGCGGCTCGCGGTGCACCGTCAGGCCGGGGCGCTGCAGCGCCTGGGCCACCTGGTCGGTCATGCGCCGCGCGAAGATCTCGCCCGGCATGGTGCTGGCCTTCAGGCCCTGCAGGAAGGGCCGTGTCTTCTTGTGCTCCAGGCTGACGTAGGCGAAGAAGTGCGGCCGCTTTTCCGGCAAGGGCTGCGGCGCCTGCAGGCCCTCGACCGGGCCGATCACCGGGTCGCGGCGCAGCTCGGCATAGGGGTCGAGCTCCGGCAGGGTGCAGACCAGCCGCCCGGCGGTGCGGAAGGGCTCGGTCACGCTCTGCGGCAGGGGGCGCTTGTGGTGCTTCTGCACATCCTGCATGACCTTCAGCACGTGGGCCGGGTCGACCAGCGGCTTGCGGCCCTTGCGGAAGACCGGGAAGTCGGCGTCCTGGGCCGGCGGCAGGGTGAAGCCGTCGGCCACCTGCAGCACCGGGTAGCGCTGGAAGCAGGCCAGCATGAGGACCGGGCTGTGGTCGGCGACCACCAGGTCGGGTTTCGCCTGCTCCAGCAGGGTGTTCCAGGCCAGCAGGCCGGCGTGCAGCACCTGGCGGCGGAAGAAGCCGGCGGTGCACATGATGTCGGCATAGGTCGCCAGCGGCGCCGGGTTGGGCGCGCCGGGAATGCGCGCCAGCAGGTCGGGCACCGGCAGCACGGCGCGGTTCTCGCGCGCCAGCAGCACGGCGTTCTCGTGGATGTTGCGCAGGAAAAAGGTCACCTTGTGGCCGCGCGCCTCCAGCGCGCGCACCAGCGGCAGCAGCCGGTTCACGTGGCCGTGCCCGGCACCGAGTTCATAGCCGACCAGGACATGGGCCATGCGGGTATCGCTTCCTTTTGCCTGTTGTCTGCCGGTCAGGCGCTGCCGAGCGCGGCGTGGCAGGCCGGCAGGATGTGGTCCAGCGGCCGGAACGGCCCGGCCTCGACGATCTCGGCTGCGACCGCGCCGGCGCGCTCGCGCCGCCGCGGGTCGGCCTCGAAGGCGGCGATGCGCGCGCCGCCGTCGGCTTCCAGATCCTTCTGGCCGATCATCCCGCCGATGCCGCTGCGCTCCAGCGTCCTGGCGTTGAGCAGGTTTTCCTCGTGGATCGGCAGGGCGATCTGCGGCCGCCCGGCGCTGCTGCAGGCCAGCGCCATGCCGCTGCCGCCGTGGTGGATCACCAGGCTGGCCCGTGCCAGCACCTGGTCCATCGGCTGCGGCGTCTTGAAGAAGACCAAGCCCGGGCGCTGAAATTTGCGGGCGGCCTCCGCCGTCATGCCGCGGACGTAGGCCTCCACCGGCAGGCGGCAGTCCTTCAGCGCGGCCAGCAGCTTGGCGGTGACGCGGTGGCGCAGGCCCAGGTAGGCGAAGACGCGCGGCTCGCGGGGCAGCGGCATCGGCGCCTGCAGGCCCTCGGTCGGCCCGATCACCGGGTCGACGCGCGTGCTCCTGTAGGGATCGAAGCCCTGCAGGGTGCAGATCAGCCGCCCGGCGGTGCGCAGCGGCGCGGTCACGCCGGGCACCCGCGGCCCGCCCAGCCGCTGCTGCACCTCGTTCATCACCGCGACGATGCGTTCCACCGGCACGGTGGGCCGGCGCTCCGGCTGGAAGCCGGGAAAGGCTTCGCCCTGGGCCGGCGGAATGGTGAAGCCGTCGCCGACCTGGACCACGGGGAGGCGCCCGTAGGCGGCGAAGCACAGCAGCGGGCTGTGGTCGCAGACGATGAGGTCGGGGCGCAGCCGGTCGAAGATGGTGCGCCAGGCCAGGGTCGCGGTGAACAGCGTCTCCAGGCTGCCGAAGCCGCCGTAGACCATGATGTCGCTGTAGCTGCCCATGCGCTTGGGTTCGCGGTCGGCCGGATCCGGGGCGACGAGGTCCGGGCTCTGGATGAAGGGCAGGGGGTTGCGGGTGATCTGCTGGCGGCAGTCATGGGGGTTGCGCAGGAACAGGGTCACCTGATGGCCCTGGGCGGCCAGCGCCTCGGCCACCGGCGCGAGACGGCGGTAGTGCCCGAGGTTGTCGCCCCGCTCGTATCCCACAAGAATTCTTGCCACAGCTCCCCCCGATGCTCCCGGCCGGGCGAACTATAGCTGCCCCGGGGATTCTCTTCTCGCGATTTTCTTGAAAAATAGTACCGGTGGTTGAGTGCGACAGCGGAATAAGTATAATAACTACGGGTTGCATAATCGGTAAAGTCAATCACTTGCGGGTCCTGGGCGCGGGGGGCGATGCAGGATTGCCGGAAATTCTGCGTGCTGACGACGGGGCGGAGCGGGTCGACCTGGCTGATGGAGGCGCTCGCGCGCTTTCCCGACATCGCGCTGCCGAACAAGCAGATCGACTGCGCCGACAGCGAGCTGCTGCGCCCGGGCGGCTTCGGCGACCATTGCCGCGCCTATGAAACACTGACCGACGCCTGGGTCATCGGCCAGCAGGGCCTGATCGACATCTTCTACTGGCACTCCGCCGGCGCCGCCTTCGCCGGCTTCAAGTCGATGCCGCACCGCCACGAGAATTTCGACGACTTTCTGCGCCGCCCGGACATCCGCTTCATCACCCTGGAGCGTGCGGACACGGCCTCCACCGTCGCCAGCTTCCTGCTGGCCCTGCGCGCCGGCACCTGGCGCCGCCACGGCGCGCCGCCGCGCCAGCGCTGGACCTTCCGCCCGGAGGACGCCGGCGAGGTGAGGGCGGTGCTGGCGCGCCTGCAGGAAAACCGCGATGCCCTGGCGCGGGTGCCCGGCGCCATCCGGCTGACCTACGAAGACCTTTGCCGCGACGGCTTCGCGGCGCCGGAACTGGACGCCTTCTT
>DAIQBR010000120.1:1947-9323 GCA_036781105.1 Kiloniellaceae bacterium | reverse complement strand
CTGGGTCAGGTGCTCGCGCGCGCCGGCGGTATCGCCCTCGCGCAGGGCCAGGGCGGCGAGCAGCTCCAGCGCGGTAAAGCGGTAGGGAGCCTCGGCCTGGGACAGCGGCAGCAGTTCGCCGCGCAACTCGGCGGGGTCGGCCTCGTTCATGCGGCGCATGGCCGAGTACAGCGTCCCCAGGTCGCTGATCGCCGGGCTCGCTGAGCCGTTCTTCGCCACCGCGGCCCAGATGCGCTCGGCCTCGGCGAGGTCGCCGGCCTCCGCCGCGAGGCGTGCCCGCGTCAAGGCGGCGAGCAGGGGATAGCCGCCGCCGTCGGGGTCGCTGAGCGCCGCCAGGGCCTCGCGCGCCCGCGCCTCTTGACCGCTGTCGGCCAGTTCCAGGGCGCCGGCGTAGGCGTCCGAGCGCTCGCCGCGCAGCTTCTCGTCATAGGCGCGCCAGCCCTGGTAGCCGGCGACGCCGATCACCACCGCGGCCGCTGCGGCATAGATGAAGAGGCTGTACTTCTTCCACCATTCCGCCGCTTTGTCGCGCCGGAGATCTTCATCGACTTCCTGAAAGATATCGGCCACAGGCCACTCCCTTAACGCATCCCGCCGGCTCGCCCCCGTCCTGTTCTATTGGGGGGCCGGTCTTATGCGAAGCACACTTCTATCACGCTGACGGCGCGCCTCGTTGATAATGCCCTTGCCCCCCCGCTTCAACCTCCGAATGGCGCCGCCCCCTTCTGCGCCCCATCGGGGTCCGGCGCCCTCGGGTCAGGCCGCCTTCCACTTGATGCTGCAGCCCATGGAGGCGATCTGCTCGGCCGGGCCCCCGCCGGTCTCGGCGATCTGCTTCATGGCCTCGTAAAGCTCGCGGCGGGCGCCCGGCACCAGGGTGGTGCGCGATTCGTCGAGGCGGCCGCGGTATTGCAACTGCAGGTCCTTGTTGAAGCCGAAGAAATCCGGGGTGCAGACCGCCCCGTAGGCGCGCGCCGTTTCCTGCGTCGGGTCGACCAGGTAGGGGAAGGTGAAGCCGTGGTCTTTGGCGAAGGCCTTCATGTTGTCGTAGGAGTCCTCGGGATAGCCCACGGGGTCGTTGGCGTTGATCCCGGCGACGCCGATGCCCAGCTCGGCCAGAGCCTTGGCCTCCTCGGCCAGGCGCCCGGCGATCGAGCGCACGTAGGGGCAGTGATTGCACATGAACACGATCAGGGTGCCTCGCGGACCGGCCACGTCGGCCAGGCTGTAGGTCCTGCCGTCGATGCCCTTGAGGGAAAAGTCGACGGCCTTCCAGCCGAAATCGCAGATCGGGGGCGTTGCTGCCATGGGTAGGACCTCCATTCCTTCCGCTTGCCAAGAGGTTACAGGGTTAACGCAAGTTTTCCCGACAAGTCTTTGTTCATTAACAGATTATTCAGCGCAGGCCGCCAGACTGTTGGGCGGTGTTTCAGGCAAATCCGCCGCAAGCCAGCGCCGCGCGGCAGGCCACATCCTAAGCGGCGGCACGGCGGTTGTCAGGACGACACGCAAAGGGCGTGGACAGGAGTACGACCTATGAGACGCACGATCCGGCTGACCCTCGCGGCGCCCCTTCTGTTGCTGGGGCTGGCCGCCTGTGATCCCGCCTCCCAGGCGATGCTCGCCGGCGCTTCGCTGGTCAGCTTCGTGCACACCGACAAGACCGTCGGCGACCACGTCGCCACCTGGGCCTTCGACCAGGACTGCTCGACCCTCACCCTGGCCAACGGCGAGGGTTACTGCCGCGACCACGTCACCGAGCAGGAACTGGCCGCCCGCGAGGCCGAGGCCCGCGCCGCGCTGGCCGCCACCTACTGCTACCGCACCCTCGGTGCCGTCAGCTGCTACCAGCAGCCCGACGAGATGGCCAGCAGCGCCGCCCGGGTGCGCTGAACCGCCCGCTCCCTGGCCGCCGCGGCCGCCTGCCTCAGCCCTGCATTTCCGCCGCCCCGGCGGTCTCCTGACAGCCCCTGGGTGTCTTGGCTGGACGGCGGCGGAAAATTGCGGAAAACTACTCTCCGGTTAGAGCACTAAGACTCCAGGAAACGGACGCAAAGGGAGCCCCGCCGCCGGCATGAGTCAGCTGTACCGCTATAGCGAATATCGCAAGACCCCGCGCCGGGTCTTCTTCGATCGGGCCGAACTGAACCAGCTGCTCTCCCTCTACAGCCGCCGCGTCGCCAGCGGCGAGTGGCGCGACTACGCCATCGACCAGGTCGGCGGCTCGGCGATTTTTTCGGTCTTCCGGCATACCCACGACTCGCCGCTCTACTCCATCGCCAAGCAGGGCGGCAGCCGCTCGGTCGAGTACGTGGTTTTCTCCGGCAGGGAAAAATTAAGGCGTGCCAAGAGCTTGAATGATGCCCTTAAAGTCTTCACGAAGAACCTGAAAGTGGTGTCCTGAAGCCGCCGGCCCGCCGTAAACCAACAAGCCCGGCCCCGCCTTCCCCGTCAAGAATCAACAACGCGCCTTATGGCGTTGAAAACGCGTGATGTTTTCAATGGCGGCCGAGACTTGACGAAATGGCGCTTTCAACCGCCGATATAGATTTTTCTTAACCTAGAAACTTAAGTCGCGAGCAATGATGTGATGCGACGATGAGACAATTCCTGAGCTTTCCCCAATCAGCTTTTGGAAGAGTATCTGTCTCGATCGAGCCAGCGGCGGTATCCCCCAACTGTCGCTGGCTCACTTCTCCCGAACGCGTTCGAGACTCGGACCAACCGCGGCCGCCGCCAGGGAGCTTTCCCGGGAGCGCCGCAGCGATGGTGAAGAATATGTCGTGGGACCAGGACGTCAGCGCTTCCCAGCTTCAGGCCGCCAGCTCCGCTGACCGCCGCCGCTTCATCCGCGCCGCCACGATTCTCAAGGCCCGCCTGCTGACGCCCGAGGGCGCGGCGGAGGCCACCATCCTCGATGCCTCGCTGAACGGCGTGAAGCTGTGGTGCGGTGCGGAGATCCCGGTCGGTACCAAGGTGACCCTGCTGCTGGCCGGCGCCGTGCATTTCGGCGGCGAGGTCGTGTGGCGCCGCGCCGACTCCCTCGGCCTCTGCTTCCGCGACGATCCGGAGAAGGTCGCCGACATCATGGCCGCCCTGCTGCCGCAGCGCTGCCTGCAGGTCGGCCACGCCTGAACCGGCCCCTCATTCCCCCTAGCCTCTTCCCTCGGTCCTGACGCCGCCGCGGCGTGGCCTTCTCCCGTGCCCCCGGGAGGCGCCACGCCGCAACCCTGTCCTTTGAAGATAACCGCGCCCTACTTCGGCGGCAGGCTGCGCAGGTAGGCGACGATGGCGTCGAGGTCTTCGGCGACGACGTTGCGATAGTAGCTGTAGGCCATCGGCGGCATCATCGGACTGCCGTCCGGTCGCCTACCCTGGGTGACCGCCGTCTTGATGTGGTCGTCGCTCCACTCGGAGAGGCCGGTCGGGGTGATGTTGGCCGAGACACTGACGCCCCAGGGGCCGGGGATCTCGAAGCCGCCGGCGCCGAGCTGGTTCTCCCAGTCCGGGCCGTGCGGGCCCATCGGCGAGTGGCACTCGATGCAGTGGCCCAGCGGCCCGGCGAGATAGGCGCCGTAGGCCAGCTTGTCGTCGCGCGGCACCTCGGCCACCGAGGTCACCGGCGGGCCGTAGGCCGGCGGCAGCGGAATGTTGTAGACCGACTTCGGCACCACGTTCTTCACCGGCTTCAGGTTGCGGATGTAAGCGACGATCGCCTGAACGTCGCGGTCCGAAATGTTGCGGTAGAGCGCGATCGGCATGGGCGGGCCGATGATCGTACCGTCCGGGCGCTTGCCCTCGCGGATCGCGGTGATGATCTGGGCGTCTGTCCAGCCGCCGATGCCGGTTTCGACGTCGGGCGTGATGTTGGGCGCGTAGGCGGTGAACTCCGGCGTGTCCAGTACCAGGCTGCCGGCCAGTTCCATCTCGGCGATATCGCCGGCCGGGCCCTTGGGGGTGTGGCAGTTGCCGCAGGCAACAATGCCCTGCATCAGGTAGGTGCCGCGCTCCAGCAGGGTCTCGGGTCTGGCGGGGGCGCCGGCGGTGAAAGTGACGAGGAAACCGAGGGCGGCTAAAGCCGCCGCAGCAAGCCTGGTCATGATGTCTTCTGTCCTTGTCTCGGGGCGCGCTACCGCGCCTCCTTGAATGCGGCGGCGCTGTCTATCCGAGGCGCCGAAGAAAATCCAGCGCGATCTTACACCAGGACGGGGGCAGCCGTCGGGTTTCGATGGGGCCAGAGGACCGCGCTGGCCCCGCAGCGGCCGAGGGCCCCACCCCCGCAAGAATGGGCCGGCATGCAACCTTTCGCCCGATGCGACGTTCACCCAGCGAAATCAATCCGCCATGCCGCGGTCACTGCCGTGACCCTCGGCGTCCGCTGACCGCCCTGAAGGAAGCGAACCATCCGGCCGGTGCAGGCGGGCGGGGCAAAGAAACAACGAAGGAAGGCGAAAATGAAAACTTCATTCCTGATGAGAGCCCTTGTCGTCATCGGTCTTCTCGGCACGCCCGTCGTGCTGACGGCCTGCAGCGGCGAGACCGCGGGCGAGTACGTCGATGACTCGGTGATCAGCAACACGGTGCGCGCCAAGCTGATCGACGACCCGGACCTGAACATCTTCCAGGTCGACGTCACCACCCTGCGCGGTGAAGTGCAGATCAGCGGTTTCGTCGAGTCCGAGACCGACAAGGTCCGCGCGACCCAGGTGGCCTCCAGCGTCGACGGCGTGCGCAAGGTCCACAACAGTCTCGAGATCCAGTAGCCGGCAGGCAGGCCGCGAAGCGGCGCCTGAAGCGCCGGCTTGGGAAACCACGGCAGGGTGCGCTATCGTCGGCCAGGTTCCACGATAGAGCATCCTGCCATGGCCCTGAGGATCGTCCGGCTCGGCACTCCGCGCCTGCCCGGTGAAGGCACCCGCATCGGCACGGTGCGGCGTCCGCCGCGCGGCGTGAAGAAGGAGCGTTATGCCGCGGACGACTGGTACGACATCTGGTACCCGGAACTCTCGCCCAGCCCGGGGCTGGTGACCCAGGCGCTGAACGCCGAAACGGAAGCGGAGTGGCGGGCCTTCGTGCGCGCCTTTCGCAAGGAGATGAAAGCGCCGGCGGCGGGCCACACGCTGGACCTGCTGGCCGCCCTCTCCCACGACGCCGACCTTTCCGTCGGCTGCTACTGCGAGGACGAGGCGCGCTGCCACCGCTCGGTGCTGCGCGAGCTGCTCAGCGAGCGCGGCGCGAAGATCGCCTGACCCCTCCCCCGCTACACCGCGGCGACGACGGCGATCTCCACCGTGAACTGCGGCGCCGCCAGCTTCGCCTCGACGCAGGCGCGCCCCGGCGTGTTGCCCGGCGACACCCAGGCGTCCCACACCCCGTTCATCTCGTTGAAGGTCGCCATGTCGGTGATCCAGATCGTCGCCGACAAAAGCTTCGTCTTGTCCGTGCCGGCCTGGGCCAGCAGTTCGTCGATGCGGGCCAGGATGTCCCTGGTTTGCTCGGCCACGGAGGCGCCCGGCGCGCGCTGCGCCACCTGCCCGGCCAGATACACGGTATTGCCGTGGACGACGGCCTGGGACATGCGCGGCCCCACGTCGATGCGCTTGATGTCGGTCATGATAAGTCCTTGCAGAGAAGTGGCTCGGCGGCGTTCAGGAGGCTTCTAGCACGCGGCTTCCGGCGGCGCGAGGCCCGGGGCCGGGTTTGGCGGCGCGGCCTGCCCCTTGGACCCTCACGAATTCGGGATTGGCAGCGGGCGGCGGGCCGCACCATATTTATGCCGGCAAGCGAGAAATGGAGGATACCCGAATGAGCGAGCGCGCAGTTCTGGCCGGTGGCTGCTTCTGGGGCATGCAGGACCTAATCCGCAGGCTGCCCGGCGTCATCTCGACCCGCGTGGGCTACTCGGGCGGCGACGTGCCCAACGCCACCTACCGCAACCACGGCAGCCACGCCGAGGCCATCGAGATCGTCTTCGATCCGGCCAAGATCAGCTACCGGCGGCTGCTGGAGTTCTTCTTCCAGATCCACGACCCGACCACGAAGAACCGCCAAGGCAACGACATCGGCCCGTCCTACCGCTCAGCGATCTACTACGCCGATGCCGAGCAGAAGCGCGTGGCCGAGGACACCATCGCCGACGTGGAGGCCTCCGGCCTCTGGCCCGGCAAGGTGGTGACCGAGGTGGAGCCGGTCGGCGACTTCTGGGAAGCCGAGCCGGAGCACCAGGACTACCTGGAGCGCATCCCCAACGGCTACACCTGCCACTTCCCGCGCCCCGATTGGGTGCTGCCGAAGCGGACGGCGGCGGAGTAGCCCGTAGCGGTCAGGAGCGTTTGAAGCTCCAGGTGACCACCAGCTTCGCGGGGCGGCGCAGCAGCTCGTCCGGGACGTCCCTCTCGAAGCTGCCGGAGGCCGCCATGCAGGCGCCGCAGGAGATCTCCAGAGGCGCCTCCCCGACATCCCCGAGCCTGATCATCCGGCGTTCCTCGGTGGTACCCGTCGCCACCTGCGGGGCCTTCGAGGCGACGGTCTTCTGCACCTTCGCCAGGCCGGGCACCGTCAGGAAGAGAATCAGCGTGCCGCGCTGGTAGTCGATCTCCGCCGAGGCCGCGGTCGGGAACTCCGTCGCGGTGCCGCCGTCGGTGGTTTTCCCCTCGCCGCTCACCGCGGTATCGATGGCGCAGCTCGCCTCGGTGGCGGGGGAGCAGGCCGCATCGTAGTAGGCTTCGTAGGCCGCCTCCTTCACGGCAAAGGTCGCCGTCTGGGTTACCGGATGGAACGCCTGGTAGCGCAGCTCCGGCATGACCGAGGCCGCGGCGATGCTTGCCTGGGCGGACTGCATCTCCGGCGAAGCCATGTCAACGCCCTGGGCCATCTTCATGGACTCCCGCGTGATGCAATCCTCGTTGTCGCCGCAGAGCGCCATGATCTTCTCGGCTTGCTCCATCATCGAGCTCATGTCGGTCGCCGCCTGGGTGACGGCCGCGGCGCGCCCGGCCTCGCGCGCCTGCTCGGCCGCGTCCGGTTTGTGGTAGGTGGCGAAGCCGCTCGGCTTCTGGGCGCTCATTTTCGCCGTGACGGAGTAGCGGTTCTCGACCGTCCAGGTGACGTTCTTCTCCTGCGAGGCGGGCCTGTCGACCCCCGCCCCTTTCAGCTCGAAGGTCACGGTCAGCGTCGCCGTCCCGTTTTCCGGGCTCGGCACCGCCGTCTCGGCCGTCGCCGCCGACGCAAAAGCGCACAGCGCCGCCACGGCCGCGGCGCCGGTCAAAACACGCCCGAAGGACGTCTTCATGATGTGGGGTCTCCCAGGTCAGCAACCCGTTCAGGGCAACCGGCCGGGCATATCGAGTGCAGATCGCGGTCGTCGGCGACGGGTC
>DAIQBR010000120.1:540-1901 GCA_036781105.1 Kiloniellaceae bacterium | reverse complement strand
ACGATCGACCGTCAGGTAACCGAAAACCTGCCGACAGACCCCGGAATCACGCCCCTCGCGCCAGGCCCTGCCGCGAGCACTACAGCACCAAACGCCCGGGTCAGGCGAGCGCCATTTTGGGCACCCCCTCTATTCCCAGGTGCCCCGGTTCGGTGCTGCCGTGGTGCTCGGCGGCCGGGTAACCGGCCGCTCGGGCCGCCACTTCGACGCGTTCCTTCTTACCCAACATTCGACGGGCTGCCCCGGCGGGCCCGGCGCCCTATTGACCGGGCAGCCGGGCGCTTGAAGCGTCAACTTCCCGCATGACTGCTTCGGCGATGAGTTCGGCAAACAGAAGCGACGGGTGGTCGTCATCGCGATAGAGTGGCCTGCCTTGCCGTTCGTTCAGGCACCTCCCATGGTCTTCGGAGCAGACGATCTCCGCGGTTCCGACCACATGGATGTTGGGAGCGTGATCGAGTCTATCGAACATGGGCAGGAGAAGGCTGTTCGCAGTTTTGTAGGTCTCATAGCTGGTCGACAGAGGTTCCTCGTTCTCGCGTTCTGACCTCATCCGCTTGATCATCAGCGAGGGCACATTCCATCCGGCTTCCGGAATCTGGTCGATAATAAAGAGGGGCCTCAGTGCAGCCAGGTCACGGAGCTTCCGTTCCGTGTAGCTGACGATATCCGCCTGACGATCTCCCACCACATGATTCTTACCGTCCGATCCGTGCTCGACCCCTCCTTCGAGATTGTCGAATCTCGGCCCCATCAGGTTCAGCCTCCAGCGGGCCGACATGATCATGACACCCGGAAGTTTCCGAACGACGTCCTCGGTCCAATCTACGAACGCCCCGCACTTTCTTTGCGGCGGCTCTCGTGAAGTGCCTCGAATCGGCAGACATCCATTGCTGAGCAACGCAATGAAGCTGTATCCACTCGCCTCAATCCTTGAACGGAGCGCTTTGGACAGCGCTCCCGCATGGGAGTCTCCGATCAGGTATATCGTCTTCCCCGGCACGTAGCAGCCAGCCACCTGATCGAAGCGGCCCACCTCCCTGTCCTCGAAGGTACAGGAGTGCTGGTCCCTCCAGTTTTCCTCGATGACATCGTCAATCGCCTGCAGTTTGGCATCGAACCGCCCGTAAAACCCCTGCTGCAGATGGGCGTAGACCCCGAGGGGAGCGAGGAAAAGCACAGCGGAAGAACAGGCAAGAACCAGCGCTCTTCCGCCAACCCGCGACCTGCTGCGGAAGGGCGTCTCGATGAAGCGCCAGGTAAGATAGGCCAATGCGAAGCTGAGAAGGATCAGGCCGGCAACGGTACCCGGAGGGATCTCCGTTTGATGCGCGTGCCGGGCAAAGGCGAGGAGCGGCTGG
>DAIQBR010000120.1:0-435 GCA_036781105.1 Kiloniellaceae bacterium | reverse complement strand
AGGGTATGATCAGACCTGTGCCTACGGTCGGCAACAGAGCGTAGAGGCTCGGAAAGGGCGTTGACCGGCCGTAGAGGAATACCGCGGCGGCTATCATCGCAAGGCCAGCCAGGCTCAAGGCCTGCTGCCCGCCTGGAGCGAGCCCCACTTCCCGCCGCTGCAGGAAGAAGGCGATAAAGACCCCTATGAGCAGCTCCCAGGCGCGTGTCGGCAGCAGGAAGAAGTCCGCCACCGGATGGCTGTAGGCGGCCCAGTGCGCAAGCGCCAGACTCAAGAGGAAGACCGCCGAAAGGATCGCAAGGATCGCGCGCTTGCCGAGCCTCCAGGCCAGCAGCAGCAACAGGGGAAAGCCGATGTAATACTGCTCCTCGACCGCCAGACTCCAGGTGTGGAGCAGCGGCTTGAGTTCCGCTGCGCGCGCGAAGTAATCGCTTT
>DAIQBR010000119.1:4205-9405 GCA_036781105.1 Kiloniellaceae bacterium | reverse complement strand
GTCGTCACCTGGTCCTGGCAGAAGGTGCTGGGCGGCGAGGCGGCCCACGGCATGCTGGCGCTGAGCCCGCGCGCCGTCGAGCGCCTGGAGAGCTACACCCCAGCCTGGCCGCTGCCGAAGATCTTCCGCCTCACCAAGGGCGGCAAGCTGATCGAGGGCGTGTTCAAGGGCGAGACCATCAACACCCCCTCCATGCTGGCGGTGGAAGACGCCCTCGACGGCCTGAAGTGGGCCGAGCAGATCGGCGGTCTGCCGGCGCTCATCCAGCGCGCCGAGGCGAACCTCAAGGCGGTGGCCGACTGGGTGGAGACCTCCGATTGGGCCGGCTTCCTGGCGGCGACGCCGGAGACGCGCTCCTGCACCTCGATATGCCTGAAGATCGTCGATCCCTGGTTCCTCTCGCTGGATGCCGACGCGCAGGCCGCCACGGCCAAGCGCATCGCCGCCCTCTTGGAGGAGGAGGGCGTCGCCTACGACATCGGCGGCTACCGCGACGCGCCGGTGGGCCTCAGGATCTGGGGCGGCGCCACGGTGGAGCCTTCCGACACCGCCGCCCTGCTGCCCTGGCTCGACTGGGCTTATGGTGCGGTGAAGTCCGAGAAGGCGGCGGCCTGAACGACAACGTTTCCCCACAACCTGCAAGACACTGTCGGCGCGCCCCCCTGAACGAAATTGGGTGAAATTGGCGTGCGGCGAGAAGAGGAACTCATACAGTCATGCCCAAGGTTCTGATTTCGGATGAGTTGAGCGACCGCGCGGCGGAAATCTTCCGCGAGCGCGGCCTCGAGGTGGACGTGAAGACCGGCCTGAAGCCGGACGAACTGAAGGCGATCATCGCCGACTACGACGGCCTGGCGATCCGCTCGGCCACCAAGGTGACGGCGGATGTCATCGCCCTGGCGGAGAAGCTGAAGGTGGTCGGCCGCGCCGGCATCGGCGTCGACAACGTCGACATTCCCGCGGCGACGGGGCGCGGCATCGTGGTGATGAACACGCCCGACGGCAATTCCATCACCACGGCGGAGCACACCATCGCCCTGCTGCTCTCCATGGCGCGGCAGATCCCCGCCGCCGATCGCTCGACCCAGGCCGGCAAGTGGGAGAAGTCGCGCTTCATGGGCACCGAGCTGACCGGCAAGACGCTCGGCGTCATCGGCTGCGGCAACATCGGCGCCATCGTCGCCGACCGTGCCCACGGCCTGCGCATGCGGGTCATCGCCTACGATCCCTTCCTCTCGCCGGACCGTGCCCGCGACCTGGACGTGGAGAAGGTGGAGCTGGACGAGCTGCTGAAGCGCGCCGACATCATCACCCTGCACGTGCCGATGACGGACCAGACCCGCGGCATGATCGACAAGAAGGCGCTGGCCAAGACCAAGCCGGGCGTGCGCCTCATCAACTGCGCGCGCGGCGGCCTGGTGGTGGAAGAGGACCTGCGCGCGGCCATCGAGTCCGGCCATGTCGCCGGCGCCGCCTTCGACGTCTTCACCGTCGAGCCGGCCAAGGAAAACGTGCTGTTCGGTCTCGATCAGGTCATCGCCACGCCGCACCTCGGCGCCGCGACCTCCGAGGCGCAGGAGAAGGTGGCGCTGCAGATCGCCGAGCAGATGTCGGCCTACCTGACGACCGGCGCCATTACCAACGCGCTCAACATGCCTTCGCTCACGGCCGAAGAGGCCAAGCGGCTGAAGCCCTACATGACGCTGGCCGAACAGCTCGGCAGCTTCGCCGGGCAGCTCACGCATACCGGGCTGACCTCTGTGACCATCGAGTACGAGGGGCTGGTGGCCGACGTGAACACCCGGCCGCTGACCCAGGTCGCGCTCTGCGGCCTGCTGTCGCCGATGCTCGACACGGTGAACATGGTCAACGCGCCGCTGGTGGCGCGCGAGCGCGACATCGACGTTGCCGAGGTGAAGCACGAGCGCGACTGCGACTACCAGACGCTGATCCGACTCTCGGTCACGACGGAGCGCGGGCCGCGCAGCGTTTCCGGCACCCTCTTCGGCGGCACCAAGCCGCGCATCGTCGAGATCAAGGGCATCTCCATCGAGGCTGCCCTCACGCCGCACATGCTCTACATTACCAACGAGGACAAGCCGGGCTTCATCGGCGCGCTGGGCACCACCCTGGGCGATGCCGGCGTGAACATCGCCACCTTCCACCTGGGCCGCGCGGAACAGGGGAAGGATGCCATCGCCCTCTTGGAGCTGGACGGGCCGATCGACGCCAAGACCCTGGAGAAGGTGCGTGCCCTGCCGCATACCATGCAAGCCGAGGCCCTGCGCTTCTAAAGGGCGTCTCCCGATCGCTGCCGTACTCGGTGCCGCTCTGCTGTGGGCGGTGCCGGGCAGCGGCCCCCTGAGTTCAGAAGCTCGGGCCCAGAGCCTCGAGTCCCTCGGCTTCCGGCCGCTGTTCACCCAGCGCGAGGCGCAAGTCAGGGTCGACTTCCGCCGCACCTCGCGGCCGGACAATGCGCTGCCCGACGGCCGGCCGGCCTTCGGAAAGGGGCGCATCGCCGAGGCCTGGCTGGTGGCGCCGACGGAGCGCTATGACCACGGCGTGCTGGGCGACGCCGTCGAGGCCGGCGGCCTGCTGGTGCGCCTGCAGGAAGGCGGCGAGCGCCAGTTACTGTTGCCGGAAACGCAGGTCTTCGAGGACTTGGAGCCACGGCTCGCCGACCTCGACCGCGACGGCGAGGACGAGATCCTCGTGGTGCGCTCCTCGCTGGATGCCGGCGCGGTGCTAACGGTCTACGGACTCGTTGATGACCAGCTGAAGCTCATTGCCGAGGGACCGAGCCACCTGCCGCGCCACCGCTGGCTGAACCCGGTGGGCGTAGCGGACTTCGACGGCGACGGCACTATGGAAGTGGCCTACGTCGAGACGCCGCACATCGGCGGCATCCTGCGCATCCTCTCGCTGCAGGACGGCAGGCTGGTAGAGGAGGCCTCCTGGGCCGGCTTCTCCAATCACCTCATCGGCTCGCGCGAACTTGGGCTCTCTGCCATCCTCGATTTCGACGAGGACGGCCTGCCGGAGATCTTCCTGCCTTCGGCGCGGCGGCGTTCCCTCAGAGTGCTGCGCTACCAGGACGGCGAGATCTCGCTGCTGGGACGTGATTTCTACGACGCCCAGATCATCGGCGACTTCCGCCTGGAAGACCTGGACGGCAACGGCATGGACGAGGTGATTTTCCAGCTCGACGACGGCCTGGAAGTGCGGCTGTACCGCTAGCCTGTCGACTCCAGCCGCTCGTGCGCCAGCTTCGCGATGCGGCGCACGGCGACCATGGAGAGGATCACCGCGGCGATGAAGACGTAGAGCCCGGCGTGGATCTCCACGTCGGAGACCAGCGACAGCTTGATCACCACGACCAGCATGGCGATGACGAAGACGTCGAGCATCGACCAGCGCCCGATGGTCTCGACCCAGCCGAGCAGGCGGCGCACCCGCGGGTCGTCGACGCGCAGGCGGCTCCAGGCAAGCCAGGCGACGATCAGCTTGCCGACCGGCAGCACCACGGTGAACAGCAGGATAAGGACGAAAAGTGCGACATCGCCGCTGTCCAGCAGGCGGAAGGCGCCGGTGAGGATGGAGACCTCGTCGTAGAACACCAGCAGGGTGCGCACGGTCATCACCGGCAGCAGCCAGCCGGCGATGAGCGCCGCGGCGGCGGCCAGCAGCAGCAGGCCGAGGAAGCGGTCGGGGCCGCGCGCGTCGGCGGCGAGGCTGCCGGGGGGCGAGAAGAGGCGGGCGAGGAGGCTCAAGGATCTCGGGAGGCTGGCTGTCTCGGGGCTGGTCGGGCGCTGTGCGGGGCCGCAGTCTACACCGCTGCCGCCCGGGCAGCCAGCCGGGTAGTCGGCCTCAAGGTATTGATTCTCCTTAATTTCCCTGCAGCGGTCCGGGCGGCGGGCCGGTTTTCCGTTTGCCCCTGGCAGGGAAGGCTGGTAACAGAAGGCGGAAGCGGCCCCGCCCGCTTCCATGCCTGCCTGTCAACCTGGGCCCATGGAACCGGACCGCAGAACTCCGCCGATCCACCGACATGACCGATCCCGCAAATAAGGGCCTGCTACCGGCCGGCCTGCAAGACGTGCTGCCGCCGCACGCCGCACACGAGTCGGCGGTGGTCGAGCGTCTCATCGCCTGCTTCCAGGCGCAGGGCTACGACCGCGTGAAGCCGCCGCTGCTGGAATTCGAGGAGGCGCTGCTGACCGGTGCCGGCGCGGCGGTGGCGGGCCAGACCTTCCGCCTGATGGACCCGGTGAGCCAGCGCATGATGGGCCTGCGCGCCGACATGACGCCGCAGGTCGCGCGCATCGCCACCACGAGATTGAAGAAGGCGCCGCGCCCGCTGCGGCTGTGCTACGGCGGCCAAGTGCTGCAGGTGCGCGGCAGCCAGCTGCGGCCCGAGCGGCAGTTCGCCCAGGCCGGCGCCGAGCTGATCGGCGCGCCGGATGAGAGCGGCGATGCCGAGGTGGTGCTGCTCGCCATCGAGGCGCTGACGGCCATCGGCGTGGCGGAGCTCTCCGTCGATCTCAACCTGCCGCCGCTGGTCGGCGAACTGGCGGCCGGCCTCGGGCTCGACGCCGCAGAGGTCGCGGAGCTGCGCGGCGCGCTGGACCGCAAGGACGCGGCGGCGGTCAAGGACCTCGCCGGCAAGCACGACAAGCTGTTCCAGGCGTTGCTGCGCACGGCGGGCCCGGCGGAAAAGGCGATGGCGGCGCTGGAGAAGCTCGAGCTGCCGCAGGCGGCGGCCAACGAGGTGCGGCGCCTCGGCCGCGTCGTCAACCAGATCCGCGCGGCGGCGCCGGAGGCGCGGATCACCGTCGATCCCGCCGAGCACCGCGGCTTCGAGTACCAGACCGGCATCTCCTTCATCCTCTTCGCCCGGGGCGTGCGCGGGGAACTGGGCCGCGGCGGGCGTTATGCCGCCGCCGGCCCCAACGGCAGCACCGAGTCCTCGACGGGTTTCACTTTCTACCTGGATACCGTGCTGCGCGCCCTGCCGTCGCCCGAGCGGGGAAAGCGGATCTACCTGCCCTTCGGCACCGCGCCGGCAGAGGGGCGTCGCCTGCGCGATGACGGCTGGGTGACCCTGGCCGGCCTTGCCCAGGAGGACGATGCAAAGGCGGAGGCCCGGCGCCTCGGCTGCAGCCACTGGCTGGCCGCCGGCAAGATTTCAGAGATCGAGGACTGA
>DAIQBR010000119.1:3345-4171 GCA_036781105.1 Kiloniellaceae bacterium | reverse complement strand
CCAGTGGGGAGACGAAGGCAAGGGCAAGATCGTCGACTGGCTGTCGGAGCGCGCCGATGTGGTGGTGCGCTTTCAGGGTGGCCACAACGCCGGGCATACGCTGGTCATCGCCGGCGAGGTCTACAAGCTGTCGCTGCTGCCCTCGGGCGTGGTGCGTCCCAACAAGCTCTCCATCATCGGCAACGGCGTCGTGGTCGATCCCTGGGCGCTGATCGAGGAAATCGACAAGCTGCGCGCGCAGGGCGTCGAGGTGACGCCGGAGCGCCTGCGCATCGCCGAGGGGGTCGCGCTGATCCTGCCGATGCACGGTGCCGTCGATCGTGCCCGCGAGGCCGCCAAGGGCGACGGCAAGATCGGCACCACCGGGCGCGGCATCGGGCCGGCCTACGAGGACAAGATCGGCCGCCGCGCGGTGCGGCTCTGCGATCTTGCCGATCCGGAACTGCTGCGCCAGCGCGTCGACGGCCTGCTGGTGCACAACAACGCCCTGCTGCGCGGCCTCGGGCAGCCGGAGTTCACCGCCGACGAGATCGTGAACAGTCTGTTGGAGCTGGCGCCGCGCATCCTGCCCTTCGCCGACCGCGTGTGGCAGAGCCTGGACGGCGCGCGGCGTGCGGGCCGGCGCATTCTCTTCGAGGGTGCCCAGGGCGTCATGCTGGATGTCGACCACGGCACCTATCCCTTCGTCACCTCGTCGAACACCGTCGGCGGCAGCGCAGCAGCCGGCTCCGGCGTCGGCCCTGGCGCGCTCGACTTCGTGCTCGGCATCACCAAGGCCTACACAACGCGGGTCGGCAGCGGACCCTTTCCGACCGAACTGACAGAC
>DAIQBR010000119.1:0-3254 GCA_036781105.1 Kiloniellaceae bacterium | reverse complement strand
GTGCGCCAGGCCGCCCTGGTCGCCGGCATCAACGGCATCGCGCTGACCAAGCTGGACGTGCTGGACGGCCTGGAAGAGATCAAGATCTGCGTCGGCTACGAGATCGACGGCGAGACGCTGGACTACCTGCCGGCGCAGCCCGCCCGCCAGGCCCGTGCGAAGCCGGTCTACGAGTCCATTCCCGGCTGGTCCGAGAGCACCATGAGCGCGCGCTCCTGGGCCGACCTGCCGGCGGCGGCGGTGAAGTACATCCGCCGCCTGGAGGAGCTGATCCAGGTGCCGGTGGCCATGGTTTCGACCTCGCCCGAGCGCGACGATACCATCCTGGTGCGCGACCCCTTCGCGGATTAGGGCTCCAGAATCCCCGAAAACCGCGGTTCCCGGCGGTTTCGGGGTGCCCCCTTAACGATCTCTTTGCCTTATTGCGGTTAGCTTTGCGGCTCCCCGTCCGGTTGATCGCCGGCGGGACGAGAAGCCACATCCTGTGTAGCGGCAATGAGCAGTCAAACTGGGGCAGCGGGTATGCGGACGCCGGAAGAGTCGGGCATGATCATGGTGGCCGAGCGCTACCGTATCCATCCCGACCAGCCATTGCCCGCCCTCGACGCGCCGGGTGGTGTGCGTGCCTTCAACGCGACCGACGAGCGGGGCTCGCCGAAATCGCTGTTTGCCCTGGTGTGCCGCCGCGACATCGCGCCGCGCAGCGACGTGCTGACCCAGTTCGCCCGCTTCAATCGCCTGCCGCTGGTCACCCCGCTGCGCTGGGCCGTGGTCTACTGGCCGCCGGAGAAGGCGCGCCGCCTGGTCATCATCCTGCACCAGCCCGGCGGCGAGCGCATCCTGCCGGCGCCCGACGCCACCATCGACCCCTGGCGCGAGGACCGCGTGGTTCGACTGGTGATGAACCCGCTGATGCCGGTGTTCAAGGAGCTTGGCGGGCGCAACCTGACTCATCGCGCGATCCGCGCCGACAATCTGTTCTTCAGCGACGCCACGCGCGATTCCGTGGTGCTGGGCGAGTGCTTCTCGCTGCCGGCGGGCATGGCACAGCCATCGATCTACGAGCCGATCGACAGCGCCATGGCGATGCCCGAAGGGCGCGGCTACGGTTCGCCGGCAGACGACTACTACGCCTTCGGCGTACTCATCCTGGTGCTGCTCTGCGGCGGCAACCCGGTGCCCGAGCTCGACGAGTACCAGCTGGTAGAGGCCAAGATCAGCAAGGGATCCTATGCCGCGCTGGTCGGCGAGACGCGCCTTTCCCTGCCGATGGTCGAGGTACTGCGCGGCCTGCTCTGCGACGACCCGGAAGAGCGCTGGCGCCACGAGGACCTGCAACTGTGGCTGAACGGCCGGCACCTCAGCCCCAAGCAGGCACTGCTGCCGCCCAAGGCGGCGCGTCTCTTTCTCTTCGAGGAGGTGGAGTACAACAATGCCGCGGCGCTGTCGTACGCCATGGGCCGCAACTGGTCGGCGGCCTTGCAGGTCATCAAGTCGCCGGAGCTGGAGCGCTGGATCCGCCGCTCGCTGTCCGATGACCGCCGTGCGGCTGCCGTCGGCGCGGCGACACAGGCGGTTATCGGAGTCGGCGGCGGCGCCGCCGGCCTGGAAGATCGCCTGCTGTCGCGCGTGCTGATCGCCTTGGACCCCCCGGCACCACTGCGCTACAAGCAGGTAGCCGTGCGCCTGCAGGGGTTCTCCGCCGCCTTCGGCGTGAACTACCACAATGAGGACCGGCGTCAGTCCTTCGCCGAGATTATTCTGAACAAGCTGCCGCAGATGTGGATCGAGGCGCAGCCACAGCTGCGCGCCGACATCGTCGCTTTTGTGCGCGCCTTCGACCTGGTCGGCATGCACGTCACCAAGCCGCGCATCGGCTTTGGGCTGGAGCGCGCGCTCTATGCGTTGAACGGTAACTGGCCGTGCCAGAGCCCGTTGCTGACGGCGGACTACGTTGCCGAACTGGGCGACCTGCTGCCGGCATTGGAACGCCTGGCCCAGCAGGGCCGCAGTGAGCGCCCGCCGATGGATTGGCATATCGGCGGCTTCATCTCGGCGCGTATGAAAATCACGCCGGACCGCGGCTTCAACGAGATGGCCGCCGAAGACCAGCCGGAGATCCACAACCTCGGCATCGTGCGCGTGCTGGCCGAGGTGCAGGACTCGGTCGGGCCGGAGCGCGTCCCCCATCTGGCCGCCTGGTGCGCCGATCTGCTGAAGCCGGCGACCGATAGGTACCGCAACCGCACCCGCCGCGAGCAGATGGGCGAGATGCTGGTCAAGCTGGCTGCGCAGGGCAACCTGGCGGCTCTGGTGACGCTGGTCGACAATCCGTCTCGCCAGGCCGCCGACGAGGAGGGCTTCCGACGCGCCCGCGCCGAATTCGCCGCCCTGGTCGAACAGATGAATTGGCTGCGCAACGGCGGGCTCACCAAGCCGCAGGTGGTGCGCGCCGGCGCGCGCGAAGCGGCCACCGTGGTCTCCGGCGTTGCCGCTGCGGTCTCCGTCCTGTTGATCACCCTCAGCGCGGTGCTGTGACATGGCGAAAGCAGCGGCAAAAGGCAAAGCACCGGCCGGCAAGGCAAAGGCAAAGGCCAAGGCAGGAGGCAGGCGGGCCAGGGCCGGCGGGCCACCGCTGTGGATGAAGATCTTCGCCCTCATCCTGCTGTTCCCTTTCGCCGCGGTACTGCTGCCCACCACGCTGTTGTTCTTCATCATGATGGCGCCGACCTGGGTCGCTTACATCACCGACCGTTCGCGCGGGAAGCATCTGGCCATCACTGTCGGCTTGCTGAACTTCACCGGCACGCTACCGGCGATCATCGAGCTGTGGTCACGCGGCCAGAATCACCAGACGGCGATGAACATGATCGGCGACGTCTTCGTCTGGGTGGTTGCTTATGGGGCCGCCTTCGCCGGCTGGATGATCTTCGCCTTCATGCCGACGCTGGTCGGCAGCTACTACCGCATGACCACGGACAGCCGCATCAAGGGATTGGTGAAGCAGCAGAAGGCGCTGATCGCGGAATGGGGCCGCGCGGTCGCCGAGGGCGTCGGGCAGCCGGTGCCGGTGGAGGACGACGCGGAGGAGGAAGACTCCGGCGCCGAAGCGGATGAAGACGTCACCGAGGCTGAACTGGTGCAGCCGAGTGCTGCGCGGTAAGAAGCCGCCCCGAGCGGATCACGATCAGACGGAACCACAGCACGGTTCCCTCTAATCCAGGAGCGCGCCCGAGGGCGACGCCGGGAGTAGG
>DAIQBR010000118.1:6995-9415 GCA_036781105.1 Kiloniellaceae bacterium | reverse complement strand
ATCAGCAAGGCCGAGGGAGCGCCGGCATCGACTTCGCCCGGCGGCGCGGGCGGGCCGGCGAGCGCCTGCTGCGACTCTTCCGGCAGCGCTGGCGAAGCCTCACCCTGTGAAGCCCCACCCTGTGAAGCCCCACCCTGTGAATCTTGGGGCGCCGTGCCGGTCGCCGTGCACGTTTCTGCTGCCTGCGCCATTCCCCCCGGAACCCGATGTGCGGCGGCACGGGCCCCGAAGGCGCCGGGGCCGCCGGTTTAAGGCAGCCCCAGTGTTATGAAATCTATGGTTTATAAACTCTTAAGCCAGCACACCGGCGAGGTGCCGGGCCGGCGCCCGTTTCGCGCCCGCGCCGGGCTCAGGTCTTCTTGCGCACGATGGCGTCCAGCGACCAGGGGCCGGGGCCGGCGAAGACGATGTAGAAGAAGACGAAGCAGTAGAGGATCGCCGCGTCGCCGCCGTTGAAGATGGGATAGAAGTTCTGCGGCGCATGAACCAGGAAGTAGGCCACCGCCATGGTGCCGGAGCAGATGAATGCCGCCGGGCGGGTGAGCAGGCCGAGCACCAGCAGGGCGCCCCCGCCGCACCGGCCATCGACATCAGCGGCGGCACGCCGCCCGTGGGCGGCGGGAAGTGCAGCAGCTTCTGGGTGCCGTGCTCCAGGAAGATCAGGCCCGAGGCCACGCGCAGCAGGCTAAGCGCGTGCGGAGACCAGGAAGTCAGCGTAGCCATGCAAGTCGTCCCTCACTGCCGGTGGAATGAGAGGGCTATCACAGGAAGAGTTCACTTGCCACACTCGCGTGACACCACCCGCAAAAAGCTACGCCGCGATACGCAGGATGTCATACCGGCCGGTACCTACCGATTCTCAGGGCGGCGGTACGTAGGGATTGGCAGCAACCTGGCCAACGATCACCGTCACGACGACGGCCAGGGCCAGCAGTAATGTCAGGTTCGTCTTCGACATGACCTCGCCTCCTTCTCGTCAGGTTCTTCATCTCCCTCGTCTAAGGCCCAATCGCTTCAGGCACAGTCGATGCGCTGTTGCGCCACACTGGTAAGGATCGTCCTGGCCTGGGTCATCCAAGGTTCGATGGTCGGCGCCAGCGCCTTGTTCGCAGGCGTATTGTCCCTGTCCTCGGCCCGCTTCAGTTCCTCGCCGATTTCTATTGCCTTGCGTAATCCGATGGCACCGGCGCAAACCAGGCTTTCGGCCTGGCGCCGCTCGCTTTCTGCGCCCATATAGGTGGCGCCGCTGCGTGCCGAACTCAGCAGTATGGCCTGTTGAAGCTTCACGCCCTGCTGAGCGTGCAGCAGTCCGAAGTGGTAGCTCATCATGATCCGCAGCAGGCTGTAGGTGCCGGCCGGATAGTTGTCGATCGCACTGAAACAATTTTCAATGAGCTGCGGCTCTGCCGTCGCGACGTCCCACCATTCGCGAGATTCGAGAAGATACAGGTCCTTTATGCTGCCCCCTTCCTGCCAGGCCACCGTACTGAACAGGTCAAAGTTCATGTGAACGTAGTACCAGATCAGCCCGCTGACATATTTCTTCCAGGCGACCTGCCGGCCCGAGTTCGGCAGAACCAGATCCTCCGCAGCCAGTGCGCTGCGCAGTTCCTGTCGGAATGCACCGGAGGATTGCGTGTCCTCTTCCTGATCATCGCCGGCCTGCAAGCCGGGATAGGCAATACTGGCGCACTGGTGCAGGAACTCTGTCGGGCGGTTCGTGTGCAGATCGAGTTGTTCGTCAAGCCACCGCCGGGCGAGCTCGTGCGTCCTGATCAGGAAACCCAGCTTTTTGTCGTCGTACTTCCGTTTGCCCTGATTTGCCAGATGCTCGCTAAGCCGCCCCATCTCGGCAAGCAGGCGGAGGCGGAAGACGAACTCCACAAACCCCAACTCCCGACGGGTTCCGCTCGTTCTGGAGAACAGAGGGTCCAGCCGCGCATAGGCGCGTTCGAGATGCCCCAAGCCTTCCTCCGGATAGCCGGCCGAGGTCAGCAATGCCGCCTGCAGCAGGTAGCGATGCGGCAGGATGATTCCGGTATCCAGCACCCGTTGGCGCAGAGCGAGAATTTCGCCTGCGGGGGTGAGCTTGCCGCATTGCGTCTCCTTTTTCTCGTTCTGTTGACTCGCCGCATATCTGCCGAGATAGCCGATCAAGCTGGTCAGCGCGGCGCGGATATTGGCTTCGTGATCGACTGGGAGAAGTTCGCGCAAGCGCTGGCCGGCAGCGTCCTTTGCTTTGCGCTTGGCCGCCGCAATCCTGACCTCCAATTGAAACTGATCCACGCCGTCCTGTGCTTCCAGGGCCGCTTCGACGATCGCACCGGCCTCGTCAATGACCAGTTGTGCGATCTGCTCTTGGATTTCCGCCTGGGATCTTCGCAGGGCAGCGTGGGCCGGCGCGATCTCCGAGGCATCTG
>DAIQBR010000118.1:5258-6945 GCA_036781105.1 Kiloniellaceae bacterium | reverse complement strand
TCTCCCTCACCTGTCCCGGCTTGACGCGCCAGCGAGTAGTTGGCGGCAATCTCCGAAATCTCGTCCTGGATCGGCACACCGTTTCTGAAGTAGCTGGCGTATTCGCGCAAACAATTGGTGAGGCTGGTCAGGGCGTTCGCATAGGCGTAGGTCTTGGCCATTGACTTTGCCATTGCCACGGCCCGATCCGAGGATTCCGAGGTTGTCCCGGCGCCATTTTCCTGCAGCTGGGGAAGGCAGAAAATTTCCGGAGCGATATCGCAGAACCAGGCGATATTCTTCAGGTCGCTCTTTACGCGGCCGATCGCCTCCTGCGCGGTACGGACTCCTTCCTCGAAATTCGAGGTCGTAACTTCAGTCCGTCCATCCTTCAGGACCCAACTCTGTTCTGGCGTGCGCCGCACGAAGTCAACTATCCCGTACGGCGTTTCAATGCGGGCGATATGGTCGGCCAGACCGCGCAATTCGGTGCTGAACAGGCCGACGAAACCAAGCAAGACGACAGGAACCGCATGGGCCGCGAGGATCATGCCGGAAGGGGCGCTCTTGTTGGCGAAGACCGCATTGTAGAACTTGTGAATGAACCAGCCGAAAGCGACGGCAAGAAACACGTGCAGGACGATGGCGGCATAGCGGAAGATGGGCGGGCGCGCCAATACTGCCAGCGGATCGGCCGAGTAGTGTGCCGCCGCGCCATAGAGGTAGGTTGCCAGGGCCAGGGCGGCGACGACGGCCAGGCCGAGCAGGTACCAGGTCCACTTCTTTGCGACCTGGGCGACCCCAGCCAGGGGGCGCGGCGGCCGCACGAAGATCTCGCAGATGATGAAGACCGCAAAGGCGATCAATACGAAGGCTATTCGGTTCAGGTTTCCCACCTGTTGCCCTCCGGTTCCGCAGGAACCTGCGCGGCAGAGCAGCACGAAACTACGGATGCTCTCTTCGCGTGACGTTCCATGGAACCCTACAACTAGCCAAACATCAATGTTTCAAAGGGTTTAGCTCAAAAGGGCCGCGCAGGAGAACACTCGAGGGCCGAAATCAACTTCAGGGACACGTATCGACAAGGCGACACACCCCGGGTATAAGCCGCCTGCCCCAGGAACCTGGGCCGAGGCTTGCACTCTCGCCCGGCAGGCCCCATTTTCCGGGCTCCTGACTCCCTAGACCCGAAAGCATGTCCCAGTTATCCGATGCCGTCGCACGGCGGCGCACCTTTGCGATCATCTCCCACCCTGACGCCGGGAAGACCACGCTGACCGAAAAGCTGCTGCTGTTCGGCGGCGCGATCCAGCTTGCCGGGGCGGTGAAGGCGCGCGGCGAGCAGCGCCGTGCCCATTCCGACTGGATGAAGGTGGAGCGCGAGCGCGGCATCTCCGTCGCCTCCTCGGTGATGACCTACGACTACGCCGGCAAGACCTTCAACCTGCTCGACACCCCGGGCCACGAAGACTTCTCGGAGGACACCTACCGCACCCTGACCGCGGTGGACTCCGCCGTCATGGTGCTGGATGCCGCCAAGGGCATCGAGGCGCAGACCCTGAAGCTCTTCGAGGTGTGCCGCCTGCGCGACATGCCGATCATCACCTTCGTGAACAAGCTGGACCGCGAGAGCCGCGATCCCTTCGAACTGCTCGACGAGGTGGAGCAGCGCCTGGCCCTGGACGTCACCCCGGCGTCCTGGCCGATC
>DAIQBR010000118.1:0-5215 GCA_036781105.1 Kiloniellaceae bacterium | reverse complement strand
CCTGCTGCTGGTCGAGCGCAGCCGTGACAAGATGGGCGCCGAGGGCGAGTCCTGTTCCGGCATCGACGACCCCAAGCTGGACAAGCTGCTGCCGCCCGACGCCGTCGCCAAGCTGCGCGAGGACGTCGAGATGGTGCGCGAGCTCTGCCCCGCCTTCAACATGCAGTCCTACCTGGAAGGGCACATGACGCCGGTCTACTTCGGCTCGGCGCTGAACAACTTCGGGGTGCGCGAGCTGCTGCAGGGCGTCGCCGACATGGCGCCGCCGCCGCGCCCGCAGCCGGCGCAGAGCCGCGAGGTTCTGCCGACCGAGGAAAAAGTCACCGGCTTCGTGTTCAAGATCCAGGCGAACATGGACCCCAACCACCGCGACCGCATCGCCTTCCTGCGCCTCTGCTCCGGCCACTTCAAGCGCGGCGCCAAGCTGAAGCATTCGCGCAGCGGCAAGATCATCAACGTGCACAACCCGGTGCTGTTCCTGGCGCGCGACCGTGAACTGGCCGAGGAGGCCTGGCCGGGCGACATCATCGGCATTCCCAACCACGGCAACCTGGGCATCGGCGACGCGCTGACCGAAGGCGAGGACCTGAAGTTCACCGGCATCCCCTCTTTCGCCCCGGAATACCTGCAGGCGGTGCGCCCGATCGATCCGATGCGCGCCAAGCACCTGGGCCGTGCCCTGCAGCAGCTCGCCGAGGAAGGCGCCGCGCGGGTCTTCAAACCCAACATCGGCGCCGACTGGATCGTCGGTGTGGTCGGCCCGCTGCAGTTCGACGTGCTGGCCGACCGCATCCGCACCGAATACGAAGTGCCGGTCCGCTTCGAGCCGACGGCGCTGCACACCGCGCGCTGGGTGGAGGCCGACGACCCGCTGAAGCTGAAGCGCTTCCTGGACGCCAACCAGGGCGCCATCGGCACCGACCACACCGGCGCGCCGGTGTTCCTGGCACGCAACGCCTGGCACCTGGACCGCGCCGCCGAGGACTATCCGGACCTGCGCTTCCTGAAGACCAAGGAACAGATCTAGTGTTCGACGACGCGGACGGGCGCCTGCCCGCGGAACTGTGGATCAAGGCGCACATCAAGCGCTGCATCGTCGACGGCATCCCGGCCACCGTGGTCCACCGCGGCGAGAAGAACAGCGGCATCCTGATCCTCAAGCTGAACCAGCTCGACGCCGGCGTGCGGGTGCTGAGCCAGACCCGCGACATGGAGGGCGCCCTCGCCTGGATGCCGGCCCTGGGCGGCGCCCTGGTGGCCGAGGCCGAGGCCGACGCCTACATCGAGCGGGCGGTGAAGCGCGATCCCGACTGCTGGGTGGTGGAGATCGAGGACCGCGACGGCCGCCACCCCTTCGAGGGCAAGCTGCTGTAGCTTGCCGATCGACCTCGTGCTTCGAGACGGCGTTCATGCGCCTCCTCAGCATGAGGTCAATACTAAAGCCTCATCCTGAGGAGCGGTCCGGGAGGACCGCGTCTCGAAGGACGAGGCGTGGTCGCAACCAGGGAGTCCCCCCCATGTCCCCCCGCACCCTCAACCTCAGCGACACCCTCTATGCCTACCTGCTGGACAACTCCCTGCGGGAGAGCGAGGTCATGCGGCGGCTGCGCGAGGAGACCGCGACGCTGCCCGGCGCCGGCATGCAGATCGGCCCCGAGCAGGGCCAGTTCATGGCGCTGCTGGTGGAACTGATGGGCGCGAAGCGCTGCCTGGAGATCGGCACCTTCACCGGCTACTCGGCGCTCGCCGTAGCGCAGGCGCTGCCGCCGGACGGCCGTCTGCTCGCCTGTGACGTAAACGAAAAGACTACGGCTATCGCCAGGCGTTACTGGGCCGAAGCGGGCGTCGCGGAGCGAATCGAGTTGCGGCTCGCCCCCGCACTGGAGACGCTCGCGGCTCTGATCGCGGAAGGTGCTGAAAACACGTTTGATTTCGTCTTCATCGACGCCGACAAGACAAATTATGATGCCTACTATGAGATGTCGCTGGCACTGCTGCGCCCTGGCGGCCTGATCGCCGTCGATAACGTCTTGTGGGACGGCGCGGTAACAGATTCCGCCAGCCCCGACCCCTCGACGCGGGCGATCCGGGCCCTCAATGCAAAGGTCAAATCGGACCAACGCGTTAGCTGTTCTCTCCTGCCTGTCGGAGACGGCCTGCTGCTCGCACTTAAACGAAAAAATTAGGCTAACTAATCGAAACTTATTCCAGGCCGTTAACTGATGCTTAAGCGGACGTTAACAGCATCTTCATTCGCCCGTGAAAAGCTTGTCATATCGGCGAAAGCGTTTCGCTGACCGAGTGAAGAAAGCGAGGCACATTATGTGGAAGATTTTGGCGCTCAGCGCTGGACTCGCCGTCGTCAGCACCAGCGCTGCCGTGGCCCAGCCTCAGTGTGATCAGCGAGACTCTGTCCTGCAGGTCCTGCAGCAGAAGTACAAGGAAATGCCGGTTGCTCTCGGCGTGACGCACAACGGCGGCCTCGTCGAAGTGCTGACCACCGGCAACGGCAACACCTGGTCGATCATCGTGACGACCCCGCAGGGCATGTCCTGCCTGGTTGCCGCCGGCGAAGGCTGGAAGGCGATGCAGCAGGTCGCAGCCGACCCCGAGGCCTGAGCCGAACAAGGCTACAGGCCTCGACCGAACCTAAGGTCTCTGTCGAGGTCGATGCACTCAGGGCAAGTTGCGCCCGGAGGTTCTTGGGACGGTCATTGAGTACGGCAGGCAGGCCGGTCGGGCGGCCTGCCCCGGAAGGCTACGACGCCTACTTGAATGCGGGATGACGAACCCGGTCACCGGGCTTGATCATAAGGCGGGAAGCCGTCCCGGCATTCACCTCCAGCACCGCGGCCACGGGTTGGCCCGAGATGATGGCCCGCTCCGAGTGCGGCACCGTGCGCTCCTCGATGCGCACGATCTTCCCCGCTTCATCGATGAACAGCATATCCAGCGGGATAAGCGTGTTCTTCATCCACATCCCCCGCACATCCGAACCGCCGAAGAGAAACAGCATGCCCGCCTCGGCTTCCAGCTGACGGCGGAACATCAGCCCCTGGGCGCGCTGCTCCGGGGTCTCGGCGATCTCGACCAGAAAGCTGTGGGTCTCGCCGGCCGCGGTCTCGATGGTGACCGCGCCGACGTCGAAGGTGGCGAGGCCGCTCTGCGCCCCCGCGGCCGTTGGCGCGATGGCGGGAACCCCGGCAAGAACCAGGAAGGCGAAGAGGACGAAGAGCCGTTTCATGGCATTAGATTTATCGTCCCCCCCGCCGCGAGGCAAGTCGGTCACGGCGCCAGCACGCGTACCGCCAGATCCCCCATGGCGGGGCGAACCGGCCCGGGGCGCGGCGGGTCGGCCAGGGTGGTGAACCAGGCCTCCGGCGGATGGCGCCCGCGGCTGTGGCGCCACGACAGGTCCCGCAGCACCGCTTCGGCCTCGGCCGGCAGAACCTCGGGGATCGCGAAACCGTTCAGGGTCGCCCAGACGCCGGCCCAGGCACGGCCCACGGACCAGGGATTGTAACCGCCCCCGCCCAGCACCAGCAGGCGCGGCGCGAGGTCCTTCACGCCGGCGACGACCCGCCACAGGGCGCCGTTGGAAAGCATGAGCTTGCTCAAGGGATCCTCCGCCAGGGCGTCGGCGCCGCATTGCAGCACCAGGGCCTGCGGCGCGAAGGCCTCGATCAGCGGCAGCACAGCCGCCTCCATCAGGAAATCGAGTTCGCTGTCGTTGAAGCCTTCGGGCACCGGCAGGTTGCGCGCCGCCCCGCCGGCGCGATCGCCGCTGCTGCCGATGCCGTCATTTCTCATCGGCCAGCGCCGGTCCTCGTGGATCGACAGGGTGAAAACCCGCGGGTCGTCGTGGAAGGCCGCCTGCACGCCGTCGCCGTGATGGGCGTCGACGTCGAGGTAGAAGACGCGGCTTACGCCGCCGTCGAGCAGCGCCAGGATCGCCAGCGCCGGATCGTTGAAGTAGCAGAAGCCGCTGGCGCGGTCCGGGCGGCCGTGATGGGTGCCGCCGGCCGGGCTGTAGATGACACCCGGCGCCACTGCCAGCTGCCGCCCCGCCAGGATCGAAGCGCCGCAGGCGGTGGCCGGGCGGCGGAAAACCTCCGGATAGATCGGATTGCCGTTGCGCCCCAGGTTGAAGAGCACCTGCTCTTCCGCCGGCAGACCCTGCGCCGCCTCGGCGCGCTGCACGGCGTCGATGTAGGCCGGGTCGTGAAAGCGCGCGAGTTCCTCAGGCGTGGCGTGCGGGCTGTCGACGTAGGCCGCATCGGGCAGCCAGCCGAGCGCGCGGCAGAGGTCGATACAGGTCGACACGCGCGGAATCGCCAGGGGGTGACGCCCGCCGTAGGTCGAGCGGCGATAGATCTCGCTGCCGATGAAGCGCGGGCGGCCTGCACTGGCGGTCGTCACGGCACTAGCGGGCATCGCCGCGCAGCAGGCTGCGCAACAGGATCGGCGTGGCGAAGGTGGTGACCACTGCCATGATCACCAGCACCGAGAACAGATTGGCGACCATGCCGTCGCCCGCCGTCGCGTCGAACACGCCGGCTTCCGCCACCACGCCCAGGATGATCAGCTCCACGGCGCCGCGCGCCGACATGCCGACGCCGACGGCCGTCGCATGGCGCCGGTCGAACCCGAACATCCGCGCCGGCAGGCCGGCGCCCAGCAGCTTGCCAAGGAAGGCCGCGGCGATCACCAGCAGGAGCAGCAGCGGCACCTCGATCACCGCCCGCAGGTCCACCGCGAGGCCGATGGAGACGAAGAACATCGGCCCCAGCACGCCGCTGCAGATCGCGGCAAAGATGAGCCGCATGTCGTCATAGGCGCGCTGCCCGATGCGATGGGATTCGAAGAACAGCCCGGCCATGAAGACGCCCATGATCCAGTGCAGGCCGAGCGCCTCGGCGAGCACGGCGTAGGCCAGCGCCACGGCGACCAGGGCGCTGAGGTCGAGCGCGACCATCTTCTCCTCGCGCAGGCGCTCGTTGATGTGGGGATAGACGTGCACGCCGAGCAGTCCCGTCGTCACGAAGAATCCCGCCGTCTTCAACGCCAGCCAGGCGAGTTCGGTCAGGTCGACCATGCCCCCGCTCGCCACGAAGGTGGTGACGCCGGCCATCAGCAGCAGGCCGAAGACGTCGTCGATCACTGCCGCCGAGAGCACCAGCACACCGAGGCGGCTGTGCAGCATGCCGAGTTCCTC
>DAIQBR010000117.1:6623-9428 GCA_036781105.1 Kiloniellaceae bacterium | reverse complement strand
ATCTTCGGCGAAGACCGCGGCATCAAGGAAGGCGACACGGTCAAGCGTACCGGCGAGATCGTCGACGTGCCGGTGGGCCGCGGCCTGCTGGGCCGCGTGGTTGACGCGCTGGGCAACCCGATCGACGGCAAGGGCCCGATCGAGGGCGCCGAGCGCCGCCGCGTCGAGGTGAAGGCGCCGGGCATCATCCCGCGCAAGTCGGTGCACGAGCCGATGCAGACCGGCCTGAAGGCGATCGACGCGCTGATCCCGATCGGCCGCGGCCAGCGCGAGCTGATCATCGGCGACCGCCAGACCGGCAAGACCGCCATCGCGCTGGACACCATCATCAATCAGAAGTCGGTGAACCAGGGCGACGACGAGTCGAAGAAGCTCTACTGCATCTACGTCGCCATCGGCCAGAAGCGCTCCAGCGTCGCCAAGTTCGTGAAGATCCTGGAAGACAACGGCGCGCTGGAATACTCCATCGTGGTCGCCGCGACGGCTTCCGAGCCGGCGCCGATGCAGTTCCTGGCGCCCTACACCGGCTGCACCATGGGCGAGTTCTTCCGCGACAGCGGCACCCATGCCGTCATCGTGTACGACGATCTCTCCAAGCAGGCGGTCTCCTATCGCCAGATGTCGCTGCTGCTGCGCCGCCCGCCGGGCCGCGAAGCCTACCCCGGTGACGTCTTCTACCTGCACTCCCGCCTGCTCGAGCGCGCCGCCAAGATGGGCGACGAGGCCGGCAACGGCAGCCTGACCGCCCTGCCGGTCATCGAAACCCAGGCCGGCGACGTCTCGGCCTATATTCCGACCAACGTGATCTCGATCACCGACGGTCAGATCTTCCTGGAAACCGGCCTCTTCTATAAGGGTGTCCGCCCGGCGCTGAACGTCGGCCTGTCGGTCAGCCGCGTCGGCTCGGCCGCCCAGATCAAGGCGATGAAGCAGGTTGCCGGCACCATCAAGCTGGAGCTCGCGCAGTTCCGCGAGATGGAGGCCTTCTCGCAGTTCGCCTCCGACCTCGACGCCGCCACCCAGCGCCTGCTGGCGCGCGGTTCGCGCCTCACCGAGCTGCTGAAGCAGCCGCAGTACTCGCCGCTCGCGGTCGAGGAGCAGGTCGCGGTGATCTTCGCGGGCGTGCGCGGCTACCTCGACAAGGTGCCGGTCAACCAGGTGACAGCCTTCGAGGCCCAGCTGCTCGCCAAGCTGCGCGCCGAGGGCAAGGAGATCCTGGAGGCCATCCGCAAGGAGCAGGTGATCTCCGACGCCACCGAGGAGAAGCTGAAGTCCTTCCTCGACAGCTTCACCAAGACCTTCGCGGCCTGATCCGCAGCCCCTGACCACCCGGTAGAGAAAGCGGAGCGAGGCCCGGCGGATGCCGAATCTCAAAGACCTCAAGGTGCGGATCGACAGCGTCAAGTCGACGCGGAAGATCACCTCGGCCATGAAGATGGTGGCTGCGGCAAAGCTGCGCCGCGCGCAGGAGCAGGCCGAGGCCTCGCGTCCCTACGCACAGCGCATGGAGCGCATGCTGGGCTCGCTGGCGGCCGCCGCCGCCGGGCAGGCCGGCGCGCCGAAGCTGCTCGCCGGCACCGGCAAGGAAGATACACATCTCATCGTGGTGGCCACCGCCGACCGCGGCCTCTGCGGCGGCTTCAACTCCTCCATCGTGCGCGAGGCGCGGCGGATGATCCGCAGCCTGGTCGGCGACGGCAAGACGGTGAAGATCCTCTGCGTCGGCCGCAAGGGTCGCGACCAGCTGCGCCGCGACTACGGCTCGATGATCGTCGAGACCGTGGAAGACATCGCCAAGCCGGCGCTCACCTTCGACAAGGCCTCGGCCATCGGCGAGCGCGTCGTCGCCATGTTCGAGGACAGCGAGTTCGACGTCTGCACGCTGATCTACGCCGAGTTCCGCTCGGCGATCTCGCAGATCGTCACCCCGCAGCAGCTCATTCCCTTCGCGCCACCGAAGTCCAAGGACAAGAAGAAGGACGGCGACGACGAGGCCGGAGACGAGAACGGCATGAACGGCGCGGTCTACGAATACGAGCCGGGCGAGGAGGAAATCCTCACCGCGCTGCTGCCGACTAACATTTCCGTGCAGGTCTTCAAGGCCCTGCTGGAGAATGCGGCGAGCGAGCACGGCGCGCGGATGACCGCGATGGACAACGCGACCCGCAACGCCGGCGACATGATCAACAACCTGACGCTGGTCTACAACCGGACCCGTCAGGCGGCGATCACCGGCGAACTGATCGAAATTATTTCCGCCAAGGAAGCGATGTAACGTGGATGGCAGGCTGCCCTGCGCGGGCGGCTGGCACCAAGGAGCAAGATGATGGCAGCAAACCTCGTTGGCAAAATTACCCAGGTGATGGGCCCGGTGGTGGACGTGCAGTTCACCGGCGACCTGCCGCCGATCCTGAACGCGCTGGAGACCACCAACGACGGCAAGCGTCTGGTTCTCGAGGTCGGTCAGCACCTCGGCGAGAGCGTCGTACGCACCATTGCGATGGACGCCACCGAAGGCTTGGTGCGCGGTCAGGAGGTCACCGACACCGGGGCACCGATCACCGTGCCGGTCGGCCCGGAAATGCTCGGCCGCATTATCAATGTCATTGGCGAACCGATCGACGAACGCGGCCCGGTGAATACCTCGCACAGATCGCCGATCCATCGCTCGGCGCCGGAGTTTTCGGAGCAGTCGACCGAGGCTGAGATGCTGGTCACCGGCATCAAGGTGGTCGATCTGCTGGCGCCCTACGCGCGTGGCGGCAAGATCGGCCTGTTCGGCGGCGCCGGCGTCGGCAAGACGGT